>JAPKCI010000510.1 GCA_028823035.1 Rubripirellula sp. | reverse complement strand
ATTCTTCCGGGCCTCGTTTTTTGCGCCACCTATCGCGGGTTTTTATCGCGTGGCAGATTTCTGCCAGTCGCAAGCACGTGACTCACCTGTTCAGATTCTGACCCGAAAAAGGCTCGAATTGCCCCAAAGGCTCGGAACGACGTGACTCACCCCAAGTGAGTCACGTGAACTTTTACCAACGAAAAACCGACACTTCATGAAAACGTCTCAAAGGGCTATTTTCATCAAAACGCCAGTAGGTGTTGCGAGTAAAACCCGCGTCACGCAATCGTCGCGGCTGATCCCAATCATCAAACGGTTGATTCGCCAGTTTCACGCACGTTGATTTCGCCGACGAGTTCTTCCAATTCGGATATTTGGAAATCGCGACGGTAACGGCTAGATTGGAATTATTCGAGAAAACGAACGTTTGCCGGGTCGAAATTGGCAGCCTTGATCCAGCCCACGAGAAGCAGATCGCAACTTGCTGGCATGTAGTGTACATTACAACACCATGCGGAATGGCGTCCGCAAGTAGTGCAACAAGTCTCGTGGCCACGGACACGTCGCGTGACGATTGAGGCTCACAACTGGCGATCCTGTCATGGTGTGCAGTGGAACCAAACTGGCGGTTTATCGCCCGCGCCGTCCTCGAGCGTCACCGCTGTACCGCACGATCGAGCGGTATCTTCCCGCGTTCGAGCGTTGCTATGATCAGCGTTACGCCAATCGCTACGGCCCCTGGCGTCCAATCATCGGTGACGTGGCCCGCCGGTTGCTCCGCTGTGGCGATCTGCATTTTGGCTTTGCTCGCATCCAATGCGCAGATTGCCATCACGAAATGTTCGTCGCCTTTTCTTGCCAACAGCGTTGTCTCTGCTCAAGCTGCCATCAAAAACGAACCATCTTGGTTGCCGAAACCATCGCGCACACCATTTGCGCGCCCGTCCCTCACCGGCAACTGGTCTTCACCATTCCCAAACGGCTACGAATTTACTGTCGGTACGATCGTCGCCTTTTGGGTGGCCTGGCCCGCGCGGCTTGGCGGGCCACTGTGGAGGTCTATCGACAGGAACTGAAACGTGGCGAGCTAATCCCTGGCATGGTGGCCGGGATCCAGACTTTCGGAGAGTTGGTCCACTTCCATCCACATATCCACGCGATCGTCACCGATGGTGGATTTACACCCGGCGGCACGTTTATTTGCCTCCCCCGCATCGAGACAAAACGTCTGTTGGCAGCGTGGCAAAACAATGTCTTTGCGTTGTTTTTGGCTGAGAACAAGATGGATCAGAAAACCGTCGATCAGATGCGATCCTGGCCGCACTCCGGGTTCAGCGTCGACAATAGCGTCTACCTGTCGCCAAACGACTCGGCGGGACTGGAGCGGCTGGCGCAATACATCCTCCGATGCCCCTTCAGTCTGGCCCGTGTGGTACGCCTGACTAACGACGGATCAGTTGTCTATCGCGCCCAGCAGGATCGCTGCCGCCGATTCCCGGGGCCGGCCAGCGGTGATTTGAAAAATGGACCGCGGCGCAACTTTCAGGTTTTCAGCGCACTTGATTTTCTGGCCGAAGTCACGCAGCACATCCCGAACAAGGGCGAGCATCTCGTTCGTTATTACGGCTGGTACTCGCATCGCCAACGAGGCATGCGGGCCAAGGCGGGATCCGACCCGAAAAAGATACCCGTCGATCGGGCTGCTATCTACGTTGATGAGTCCTCCGACCGTACCACTCGCGTGGGTTCGGTATCTACGTGGGCGAGGTTGATCAAGCGAGTCTACGAAGTCGATCCGCTGGAATGTCCCGAGTGTGGCGGCGCGATGAAGATCATTAGTTTCATTGAGCGTCGACAAACGGATGTCATTCAGAGAATCCTCCGCCACTGCGGGCTATGGCAAGGCTTCCTCCGCACCCATGCCTCGCCGCGAGCACCGCCTAATGCCGCGTCACCGAAGCCAACAGCGCC
>JAPKCI010000246.1 GCA_028823035.1 Rubripirellula sp. | reverse complement strand
CACCAAATCACCAAATCACCAAATCACCAAATCACCAAATCACCAAATCACCAAACTTAATACGCTTTCTGACGACAAACCAGCCAGCTACTACGCTGCAAATTTGGCTGGCATTCTTTCACTACCTTCCACCATTTCCAAAGCCGCTTCCACAAGGTGTTTCAGCCTTGCAGGTGCCGTTTTGCTGACTTCGCGCAAGACAGGAATCGCTGATGCAGCATCGGGACCAATCTTCATCAGCGCCCAAGCTGCTCGTTCACGTGCTGGCAGGGACAGAGAGTGCTGCAAACAGTCACACAACGCTTGCGTTGCCGCCGCTGCGTGACTCTCCAGCCTGCCCAACAGGGTGGCTGCCCAATAACTGAACTCGCCATCAGTGCCGTCTTGTAGACACGACATCAATCCCGGCACTTCATCCGGGCTGGCATGAATGGCATATCCAAGAGCCTGAGCAGCCCAAACTCGCACGGCATCATCGCGGCTACCCGCAAGTCGGATCACCTGTTCAGCAATGCCGATCACAGGCGAGTGTGAACAAATATTCTGCAACGCCTCCAACTGCGACTCAGTGTCGAGACCACACAACTGCTGACACCATCGCAGCACGGTCTGCTCGTTAGCTGTGCCCCGCTGATCAACCGCGTTCAGCCCAACGGCCCGCAACTGCACAGGTCCATCGTTCTTACTCAACATGCCAGTTTTCCCCGTTCCGCCGTCCTGCGATCCATCGGCGGAAAATTCTCAGGATGCACTCCCGTTTTCATTCGGCAACACTGCCAGAATCCAAACCGGGGTGGTAGACTTCTGCGTCATTGGAATACGACAGAATGGATGTTTCACGCAAGGTCGGATACCAAGCATCACTGTCTAGCCAGTGCTTCGACCCCTCCCTGAATCCGCCCTTTTGAATCGCTGCTCCACGATTTGCGACTTCGACCATGCAACAACCCACTGATTTCGCAATTGTTCCCGACCGTACCTCGATCGAGACGGTAGAGCGGGAAATTCGTTTTTTCCCGGCATCGGCCGAAAGTCCAACGTCACTGTCCGCGGTTCAAATCGAGAGCTGGAACCACGATGGCTATCTGGGACCACTCGACCTGTTTGATCAGCAATTGATCGGAGAAATCCGCTCCTACTTTGACCACTTGCTCGAAACAACGTTGGCAGAGGGACGGGATAGTTACTCCATCAGTAGCGCCCATCTGAAACATGCTCCCGTCTGGGACCTGCTGAACCATCCAAAACTGGTTTCCTACGTCCGCGACCTGATGGGTGAGGACGTGATCGGCTGGGGCACTCACTTTTTCTGCAAACTGCCAAAGGATGGCAAGAACGTCGATTGGCATCAGGACTGCAGTTACTGGCCTCTCACGCCAACCAAAGCAGTCACTGTATGGCTAGCAATAGACGATGCTGATCAGGACAACGGATGCATGGAAGTCTACACGGGCTCACACCAACATGGGCTGATCGATTTTCAACAGTCATCGTCTACCTCAGGGAACGTGCTTGATCAATCCGTCAAAAACCCCGAACAGTACGGAACTCACCGCCTTACGCCTCTGGTCGCGGGGCAGATTTCAATCCACAGCGATCAGCTTGTGCACGGTTCATCCCCCAACAACAGCCAACGCCGACGCTGCGGGCTAACCCTGCGATACTGCCCAGCCAGCGTAATGGCATACTTGGGCTGGAACCGCAAAGGAGTGGTTGTCAGCGGCAAAGCAGATCCCGAGCGTTGGCCCGGTGCAAAACGCCCAGAATCGGACTAACATCTCTACTGCGGGATAATTCCCCCGTGAATCAGCACCTAAGAAAGCGGGTCCCCTGGAGCGTCTGAACGCCATCAACAGGGCCTCATCTCCACGTTTGTCGAACAAAATTTTTCTTCCTACCCTTCAACAAGCCACGCCATGAGTCTCGCGTCACACTTTGCGACATCGCGATGCGCCATATCCTTTGAACTCTTTCCGCCAAAAACGGAAGCGGGTCTGAAATCACTGTGCGAAAACGTCACGCGTCTCAAGAGGTTCGATCCAGCATTTTTCACCTGCACCTACGGCGCAGGTGGTTCCACCCAAGGGGCCACCCTTGATGTGCTGCAAAAGGTTCGCGAAATCACAAACCTTCCGGTTGCATCCCACCTGACTTGCGTGAACTCAACCGTTGCCGACCTGGAAGCGTATCTCAGTAAGGCAAAGGATCAGGGAACCGACTACATCGTCGCCCTCCGCGGTGACCCACCTCAAGGGACTGACCAATTTCAAGCCGTCGACGGAGGTTTCCAATACGCCAACGAATTGGTGGAACTGATCCGTGCCCAGTTTGATTTTGGTATCGCGGTTGCCGGTTACCCGGAAGTTCACCAGGAATCCCCCGATGCAAAAACCGACCTTGAGAATCTGAAACGCAAGGTCGACGCCGGTGCAGATATCATCATTACACAACTGTTCTACGACAACAGCGACTACTATCGTTTCCGTGACAATTGCGAGTCAGCAGGAATCAAAATCCCAATTGTTCCGGGCATCCTGCCGGTCACAAATTTCAAGCAGGCAAAGCGAATTGCCAACATGTGCAAAGCTGCGATTCCCTCAGTTCTGACAGCGGCAATGACGGCAACGGATGATCCTGCCGGTCAGTTCCAAATCGGC
Source organism: Rubripirellula sp. (assembly GCA_028823035.1). GTDB lineage: Bacteria > Planctomycetota > Planctomycetia > Pirellulales > Pirellulaceae > Rubripirellula. The sequence continues at coordinate 6,774 of JAPKCI010000246.1, read as the reverse complement.
GTCGACCACGCGAGAGCCCAAACCCACGACCTGATGGATCAGCAAGTACCGGGCATCCACTACTATGTCTTGAACAAGAGCGACGCTGCAGCCGCATTGCTTGATGGTATGCAAGCAGCGAACTAGCAAGCCGTCGCGAGTTCGCAACCGCACTTAGTTGCGGGTAAGGTCCCAAGCATCCAGCCAAGTCGTCTTACGCTCCGTCATCTCAAACTCTGCTTCGAGCCTCTTAGCCATGTCTGGCAGGTGTCCGGCACCATAGAAAACGGAAATCCGTTTTGAATCACCGCCGAGTTCATCTTTGAGAATGCTGAACGCTTTTGCATTGCGACCCTTGATAATTGTATTCTCACCGTTGGCATCATCCATGCCGGCAGTCACAACCTCGATATCCACCAGTTGCTTCGCCATCGTTTGCTTCATGCGTTTCGAGCGGTCGCCGCTCAACAGAGCGAAAAGCATCCCGGCATCATTTCCACCAGCCTGCGACGCCATTCCAGCCCCCATCATTCGAGCGACCATCTTCAAAACGCTATCACCCCGTCGATCGAGATCTTCTGCAAACTCCTTGGGACTCATGTCGGCATGCCGAAAATTCTCGGCCAAGTAGTCAATCAATTCCAACTGGTACTCAAGATTCAGCATGTCCTTCATGCCGGTTTGCATTGAGGTGAGCAGTGACTTGCGTTTCTGGAGATCTTCCGGCCGAATGCGTGTTCCGTCAGGTGCAACCAGCTCGTAGAGCACCGAATCGTATTTCCCCAATCGCTTATTCAAGTCATCGTAGTATTCGCGTTGTCCGATGTGGACGACCCCGACCAGGTCGACAATTTTGCCGGCGTGCTTGGTGCCTTTCTTGCCGACGTACCTCACAATCGCAGTCTGTAAAGCAAGCGGCTCACCTTTGTCTGATTTGTTGATCCGCAAATAGAGTTTTTCCTTCTGCTTCTGATTTTTCCCGCTTGCCGGCTTTGCCTGTGTCTCACCTTCAGATTTCGCCTCGACAACAGCATCGGGTTTCGTAGTCTGAGCAAATCCCCGAACCGCACTAACCCCAAAAGCAGCAGCGAGAAGCATCAAGAAAAACCGCATCATGGCCAATCCTCAATTCACATGTAAAACCACGGGTCCAGAAGCAGAACCGCTGAGCATAAGGATAGCGCTTGACGAGCAACTCGACAACTTCCAGAAAAGCAACGAATCGCCGTAGACTCAGCAAAACACGCTATTCAGCAAGAAAATGCTGACAATATGGTGCAATTTCGATTTTCTCTGGCAATCTTTGTTCTGCGGCAACCCACTCAAGCTTCGAGATTCAGGCCACCGCCGCTCGCCTCAGATGACTGCCGGCTTTGATGGCCAGGCATCTCGTTGGCGCAGGCGAGTCGCCACGTTTCAGCCTCAACCTGCAGAACAGCGCTGATTTCCTCAATTGAGAGAACGTCACTGCCCTCTTCGGCAGCAAGCATGTGCTTCATCAGAAACACGTACAGGTCAGCAACTTTCTCACAGACCTCCTCGCCATCGCCCTGCTTGCTACCCACAACCCCCCGCAGAAGTTCATTCAGCAATTCAAACAGTTTGAGAGACAGTTCGTTTGCTCCCGTACCCGGCTCGCTTCGCCATGACTCTGCCAGACTGTCAGCAACTCCGACTGCCCGCTCAATCAACATCAAGCGAAGCCGCGCGGGTGTTGCCGTTCGGACAACCGATTCAAGATATTGCTCACCGCCAGTTGCGCCGTCACGCCTGGCAATCCGACCATCACCAAAATTCATGAACTTATCTCGTCCGGGGAGTGTTTGATGCGGACTTCACATCAATTAGGTAGGTATCGTCAATTAGGTAGGTATTCTCAAAGGGCTGATCTGCGACACAGCTTGTTGATTGCTCTGAATTTTTGCGATTGCCTGCTCCATGGAGTAAAACTGCCGGAGCAAGCGTTCACGCTCGTTATCAAGTCGCTCATTGAGAGAATCGACACGCAAGTTGTTGAATTGGATCTGTGTCGTTAGGGTTTCCGAACGATTCAGTAGCATGCCGTTGTTCGCGCCAGCAAGCTTTTCAGCAAGCACATCCAGCTTGCCTACTAAACCGGAATCTTTGGTTGTGAAAAATTCTTCGACATCTTTGCCGCCATTTTCAATCGCAGTGCGGAGATCGGTTGAATCCAGTTCCAGCTTACCTGTGTCACTGAACCCCAGTCCCACCTGGCCGATGGATTTCAGGTCACCGGCTCCATTGATCCTGCCTGAAAGAAGTCTTGAATAACCACTCTGGATACGCAACGTCTCCGACGAACCGAATAGCAATCCGACTTCGTCTGTATCCGCATTGAAGAAAGTGAGTGAATCAACTTTATCCACCAACAAGTTGTATTGATTTACTAATGCCTCGGCTGCGTCAATGACAGCCGACGCATCATTCTCAACCTGGATGGTAATGTCAGCTGCTGAAAGCTGCTTGAGAGTGAAGGATAGCCCCGTCGTGATGGTCGCATCAGAGTCTTCTGCCGGTCCCGACAAAGCGGTCACAGATGATCCGCCTACCGTTTGCGTAGTTCCAGTGCCCGCAATCCCCAAACTGGACGCCGCGACACCGTTACCCGTGTCCGTGATGGTCAACGATCCACTTCCCGCAGCGGTATCAACAACCGCAATCCCGGTTCCCGCATCATTAAGCGATGCCTGCACCCCGATGCCCATCGCGTTGATCGCGTTGAGCAAACCGCCAACCGTCGAGATCCCCTCAGCGACGAGGTTCACTGCGCTCACAGCCCCGGAACTGTCAGTGATCGTAAAGCTACCAGTATCTGCACCGCTGGAAATATCATCCAACAAGGTGGCCGAATTGATCAAGGAGGATGTCCCAGCACTACCGTTGATTTCAAAAACACCATCGGTGGATGAAAAAATCTGTTCAGGTCCACCATCGGCCGAGACAGATATTTTGGCGTCTTGGCCCACCGCTCTGGTCCGCAAATCCAAATCAAATCCAGACGTTTCCAATGCGAAGCGGCCTGCTTCTCCGCCTTTGCTGCTCAACACTCTCAGAGAAAAGGTTGCGTCGTCATTCGCTTCCACAGAGGCGGTCGCGTAACGACCTGTTTCAGCGATTTTTGCCGCCAAAGACGCCAATGTGTCGGTCACTTCCACATCAATCGTTGACGCTTGGGTTCCCACCAACGCTGATACGCTTGCACCACCCACCATTTGCATCACAGCACTTCCAGCAATCCCCAAGTCGGCAGCCGATGTTCCCGTGCCAGTGTCCTCGATATTCAGTGTCGAACTGCCCGAAGCTGTGTCGACCAGTGCAATCCCGTCCCCCGCATCATTTAAAGAAGCGGTCACACCGACTGGCAACGCATTAATGGCATCCACCAGTTCGCCCACCGTTCCGATACCCTCAACTTTGATGTTGATTGCACCTATCACGCCGGCGCTGTCCGTGACGGTGAAGCTTCCGGTGTCGATGCCGTTCCCCTGATTCATCTCGCTCAACAACGTGCTGCTGGTCACAGTCTGCCGATTCAGGTTATCACCAATGATGATCGAATCTGTCGTCGTCGCATCCAATCCGACGCTGGCGGCGGTGCTGTCAGCGGAAGAGATCGTCAAGCTTCCGCTGCCACCCGACACATCCCGAACCCGAAATCCGGTGCCAGAATCATTGACGCGGACGATCAAGGCCAGACCGGCTTCATCGATGGCGTCGATGATCTCGCTTGTATTGGTCGCGGCGGACAGATCAATCGATCCATTACTGCCATCGGCTAAGGTGATGTCGAGATTGGTCAGAGCACCGAGCCCCTGCCCGCCGTTGAGCTCGCTGAGCGCTGCCCCACGTAAAGCAAGAGTCGTTGGCGGAACCTCCAAATCGAAACCGTTCACGGTCGATGCTGCGACGTCGATGCCCCACAAACCCAAATCGGCTGCGGTTTCGTTGGCCCCGAGTTGTTCAACCTTCAAATTCGAGGCCGTGCTGCCCGTCTGATCAGTGAGGCGAATCGCTTCGCCAAGCGTCGTTGCCTTGATTTCAATCTCAGCATCATTAATTGCCTCAATGACGTCGTTGATCGTTCGCGCCGTTGAAAGGTCGATTTCAGCGGATGTGCCGTTGCGATCCGTGATCCGAATCCGTCCCGCCTCGACACCACGACCCCCATTCAATCCCGCCAAGGCAGCTGAATCGTCAATGATTCCGCCACCTGGATGGATCTCCATGCTTCCGCTGTAGCCAAGAGCCAAGTCCGATGAGGCGAAACGCTGCAGTGATCCGACCGTATGCGTGGCCGCAGACTGTAGCGTACGAACAACGTAACTACCCGCAGAAGAATCCGAACCCGCAATCGCAGATACCGCTTCGCTGTTACTGCTAGTGGCTGTCTTGGATCGGAAGGTTGACGAATTCGCTAACTGCTTACCGGCTAGCTGCACCCCAATCACTGACGCGGTCAACTCGGCGAGTGACTGCTGTTCCCGTTGCAGAAGCGTGGTACTGTTGACGAGCCGGTCCCGCGGCCGACCGCTAAGCGCGATCAACTGATCCACCGTGCCGCCGATGTCAGTCCCGGTGATCAAGCCGATAGAGGATTGGATTCGCCCCATGATTTGCTGCGCAGTGGTGTACTCGAGCTATTTTGGGAACGAATTCCCGGACTTACCAAAGAGGGTCCTTCAGAACCTACGTCACCGGGAAAGATCGTCAAATGGAATCGCTCCTATCCACAAAAATGAGCTTCGACTCGCACAGTGGACCGATTCCCTTGCAATATGACGCAAAAAAGCCGGTGAGATCAGCTCACCGGCCTTTGCTATCAAACCATTGTTTCAGGCCATCGGCCTTTATCCTGAGGGCTATCGAAGCAGCGACAGCACATTCTGAGGATTCTGATTGGCCAACGCCAATACGTTTGTGCCAGACTGAACCAGAATCTGGGCACGAGTCAGATTGGCTGACTCTTGAGCAAAGTCAGCATCCCGGATCGAACTCTCTGCTTCCTGCAGGTTAGCCATGGTTTCATTCAAGCTAACCATATTGCTATCAAGAGTCGTCGATTGGAACGCACCCAATCGTCCTCGCAAGCCAGTCACTTTGGAGATCACGTCCTCAATGATCACCGAGGCCCCAGCGACATCATTTTCAAGGCTTCGTGCCTGACCACTGCCTAGCTCGTAGAGTCGCCCGTTCGCTCCTCCCAGCTGGCCAACGCTCACGCTGCCGATTCCGAGCCTGGCCTGCTGGTTGGTTGTGACATCAGGTCCCAGTTGAAACAACGCTCCCCCGCCAGTGATCTGGAAGGCGAAATTAGTGGTGCTACCAGCATCAACGGTCAGTGTCAGGTCCAACACACTCGTGTTGATGGACAAAGTGTTTCCCTGTCCGTCGGCTTCCACTCCGTTTACGGTAGCAATGATGTCGGCTCCATTCGCTCGATCAGCACTCAAGTTGGCTGCAAACGTCCCCCCTGCCGATTCGCTGATGACTTCAATGTCAACCAATGTGTTACTTCCATACCCGGTGGACTGGAAGGTTAATCCAGTTGCCGCACTAAAGCTGGCACTGACACCTGTGCTGTCGGCAACCAAGTTGACCGCGTCAGCAATTTGTGATGCAGCAGTTCCATCTCCAAAGTTAAACGTCTCGGAGCCGTTCTCGCCACTCAACTGGAATACCAAGTCACTATTGAGCACCTCACCACCAGTCTTCCCGGTGGTAGCAGCAGTTGCTGGCTCAACCAGAGCATCGGTACCGGTACCGGTTAATACGGCACCAAAATCACCCAATCCGTCAATCGCGGTTGTGATTGCGTTCAAGTCGCTGTTCGTTGACGTGGCGGCAGCGGAATTATAGGTAACGGTAACGATACCTTGACTGGCATCATAGACAGCCGACGCAGCGACATCGCCAATAGCCACATCGTTATTGAACACGATCTGAACGTCGTTGAAATCTGAACCGGTTGCAGAGGCGGTCACTGCAATCGAGTTCGCTCCGCTTACGATCGTCGCGTTAGCTGCAGCAGCCGCACTGAAGCCCGTTGTTCCTGCAATGACTTCTGCCTGAGTTGCTGCGCTGTTAATCACTACCTCTGCATTGATCTGCCCAACGGTGCCCAAGTTCGCCTGATCGATGTTAATGTCACGGACAGAAGCCACGCTTCGGGCAGTACTAACGAAATCAAGCGTTCCGTCGAGCAGTTTACTCCCCTGAAACGTTGTTGACTGTGAAATACGATTGATCGCTTCAAGCGAACTGTCAATTTGCAACTGGTTAGCAGCAATCTCTTCGTTGCTCAGACCACCCGAGTTGGCTGCTTCAACAACCAAGCCTCGGATATCGTTCAGCAAATTGCTTACCTGACCCAGACCACTATCAGCCGTGCTGATGATTTGACTTGCCCGCCGGGTATTACTGACAGCTTTTCCCAAACTGGTAATTTCACTTCGAAGTGCTTCGCTGGCAATCAGTCCGGCAGGGTCATCTGCACCTGTATTGATGCGAAGGCCAGTACTCAGCCTGGTCAGAGCAGTCTGCAAATCCTGATTGCTGTTTTGCAAACGGCTTTGGGCGACGAGTGAGGGTACGTTGGTATTGATACGTGTCATGGCTGGGCAATCCTGATGGTTTGATCGCGGACGAGGGTTAGTAGCCGGCCGCGATGGACCGGGACAGACACACCACCAATGAATCCGATCTTTGGCTCAGGTGCGTCTCCAGCTTTGACATCGGAACCGTCTGATACAATTCACCGATACGAATTAGTAAACC
>JAPKCI010000245.1 GCA_028823035.1 Rubripirellula sp. | reverse complement strand
GATCCTGCACCAGCAGATCCTGCACCAGCAGATCCTGCACCAGCAGATCCTGCACCAGCTGAGGCACCAGCGGATGCATCGCTTTAGGAATTGACGAGCCAGCAGGCGGTGTTAAGAACCGAAAGACCCGTTTGGCACCGTTGCGGTGTTATCTTGCAGGCAACGAAAGATGTTCGCATTCAAGTCACTTAGAATCTGTGGCTTTGTTCTCCCGACTGTAGATGCAGAGCGTTCTGTTGGCGGCGTGCGGAGTTGAGCCGACATCGACTGCTGAGCCTGAACTTGCATTGGCTCATTGAGGAGTACTGTCTTGCCGCCAGTGACTGGGTCACAAATTCGTTGGGAGCAACCGTCTCAGTCGTTGGGGGCAACCGTCTCAACTGCCGGTAAACACTAAGGTTGCATCAGGTAGGCGATAATGTCAGCCATGGCCTGCACGTCGATTGATTTTTCAAGCCCTTCTGGCATGATTGATAAGCCTGTACTCTTCAGTTCTTCAATGTCGATCCGCAGAATGGTGTCACTTGCAGACTCTGCGCGGCGGAGTGTGACGCTGCTGGCGGTTTCGGATGAGATCATGCCGGTCATCGCTCGTCCATCCTCCGTTAGCAGCACGTAATTCAGGTACTGTGGATTGACCTCGCGGTTGGGGTCCACAACGTTCACGAGAATGGTTTCCGCGCCTCGGTTACGGATTGTCGCCAGGTTAGGGCCGATTTCATGTCCAACGCCGTTGTGCTTATGGCAAACGGAACAGTGCTTGACGAAAAGATCACGCCCTCGCATGGTATCGCCTTCCGATTGAATCGCTTTCTGGTAATCAGCCAGGACCGAAGCGCGATCGGCGGATCCCATTCCAGAAAGAAACGCTGCTGCTCTTGCTTTGATCTTTTGGTCGCGTGATTTGGCGGCGATCTGCAGTCGGGGTGTCCCAATATCAGCCAGTGAGACTTGGCCGCCATCGACAGCATCAAAGAGGGCATGGGTTCGATCGGCTCGGGCGAACAGAACTTCTGTTGCAGTGGCCCGCAGTTGGGGACTCATTTTTTTCCAGGCGGAAATCAGCGGTGGGGCCACGGTGGACGAGTTGAAAGTCCCAAGCGCCTTGATCGCAGCCTGAGAGACAAGATGCGGTTGCCGATTGCTGATCAACGATGCGAGGGGTTCGCGGACCGACTCCAGATCACCGTAGGTAGTTGCGTTGATGGCCGCGACCCGATCGGCGACAGGCAAAGAAACAGCCTGAGCCTTTGTGACCGATACCAGTACCATTTGGGCGGTCAATTTATCGATGTCCGCCAATTGACCCGCTTGGGAGAGTCGAAACAGGTGACTGTTTGAGCGTACTCGGTTCGCGGTCAGGGCACCAACGATGGGTAAAGTGTAATTGGCGTTTTTCGTGGGTAACGCTGTGAGCTTGGAGATGGCCAGGTCTATCTGGTCTGGCCTGTTCTGCTGGCCGACTTGGGCTGCAAGCGTGGCAAGAAAACTGCCGGCAGCGGCGGATCGGAAATCTGTATCGTCGACAAGTCTTGCAAAGAGTGCCGCGGCGTCATCATTGAGTGAGCTCAGCACTGCGGTTTCAAGCCAACGATTTCCGGGTTGGGTGGTGATGAGTTTTGCCAGTAGCGGAATCCGCAGGTCGAATTGCAAAGCGGCGGCAGAAAAAGCCAGTTGTATACGGACTTCGAGTGAATCATCATTTGTAAGTTGGGTGAATGCCTCCGCAACTTGCGAATCGACTACGATCCGCTCTCCAAGGCGAACAGCATGGCGTCTCACTTGTGGGTGTGGGTCGCGGAGTGTTTCCATGATGACCCGTGGGGAAAGCCGGTTCTGACCTGCGAGGGCGTGCAACGAGTGGACCTTTCCTTGGGGGGTCGCGCCGCTCCGCAGTTGGCCGAGTATCAGTTCTGCTGAAGCATCATCTTTCCGTTCATAGAGAAGCCGTGACGCTGTTTCGCGATGCCACGCGTTCGGATGGTCGAGTAACTTGACCAGAGTTGCTGTCGAAGCCTGCTGCAGATTGGGGGTGGGGCGGTAACGAAACCCGTCGGGCGCGATTCGATAGATGCGACCCCGATCGCGTCCCGCGGTCAGGTCGAGGTGCTTCTTGATGGCTGGCGGAAGACTCTTTGGATGTTCGATCACTTCACGGCAGACGTCAATCACGTACAAGGTGCCATCCGGAGCGTTGGCAAATTGGGCTGGGCGGAACCAGATGTCTGATGAACTCACAAACTCCGAATCCTTGTCGATTCGGCGAGCGATGTATTCCGCGCCCGACAGTTCGAGTTTTTTTCGATGAACGAGGTTGCTGCCAACGTCACCAATGATTGCCAAGCCTTTCCACTCTTCTGGCCATGCATCACCGCGATAAATCGTGACCCCTGTCGCACCTGTGAAATAGCCGGCTGCTCGTCCACCCCCCTCAACGGGTCCCGGGACCAAACCTCCCACACGCAAGCGGGTACGAACAATTCGCCACGGTTCCACAGGACTGGTTCTGAAAACTTCAGCCTGAGGTCCGTCGGCGGCAATCGAGATTCTGGCTGGCGGAGCTTTCAGGTAGGGGTTGCGTGTCAGGTAGCGGTCTTCATACATCACCTGCTGGATATGATTGCTGTTGGAAGAAACGAACTTCCGGCCCCAGTCATCGAATGCCATGCCGTGTTGAGCACCGCCGCTGGTCAGTTCAAATTCGAACGTGTCGGGATCGAAGGCGAGGTCGCGCCCGCGAACATTCGTGGTCTTGGTTGTGCCGGGGCGTCCAACTTCACCAGCAGCCGAGCTGCAGGCAATATGAATTCGATTATCCAGGCCCCAGCGGAACGAATTCATAAGCCCCTGCACATTCGAGATGCCAAATCCGGTCAGCACTACCTTCTGAATGTCTGCCTTGCCGTCTCCATCGATGTCATTGAAATAGTAAAGGTTGGGAGCATCGCCAACGAATAGTCCGCCTTTGTAGGGGAACAGCGCCGTCGGCCAAAGTAAGCCATCAGCGTAGATCACGCTGGTGTCGAAACGTCCGTCCTGATCGGTGTCTTCGAGAAGCCGAATACGTGAAATGCCCTCGTCACGGTCTTCGCTGTAACCTCGCATTTCACAAACGTAAAGACGTCCCTGTGCATCCCATTCAATGGCGACCGGGCTGGCAACCAGGGGTTCCGCTGCGACGGGTTGAATTTCAAACCCCTCGGCGACAGTGAATGTCTCTAACGCTTGCTCGGGTGGGGTTGCGGGAATGCGGGGCAACTCATCCGAAAAGTCCTCCCCTGCACTGCTTTGCCCGAACGGCAAAACCAGACAGGCTGCGCACAGTAACGTTAGAACACGGCAACGAGATTTTAAGTTCCAAACGGAGTTCATCATTGTTCCTTTTCGAATAACAGTGTTCGCATTCCGTCCATCAAGACTTTTTCGCAACCCTTGTCGACCTTCGACGCTCGCGGACTCGTTTCATAACCACCTTGGCTATAGCCAATTTCCGTTCCAATGTAGCCAGGGCCGTAGTCACCGTAGGCAGCCATGGCAATCTTGAGGTCTGGACGCATGGCTTTGGCCGCTAATTGGTACTCCACAAATAATTCGCCAGGCATGTGGACAATCCGGATGTCTCCCAGTTTCAGACAGCTGAGTTCGATTTTGTGGCCGCTTTCACAACGATTCAGCCAAGCAAGTTCATCTGCACTGCCCCAGTAATCATTTGGCTTCCATTGAGAAAGTTTTTCTTCGAGATCTTTGCGTTTAAGGTGGGATGCCGGGGGAAGCGAGATCGGAGCAACAGCCCAGCCAATGCTGTCTGCGGTCAGTGGAAATTTGACCGCTGCCTCAGTCGCCTCCTTCATCCCACTGGCGACCCGACGGGCCAGTACGATCCGGTTTTGTTTGTCACCATCATTGTACTTGCCGGCTCCGATATTGCCTCCCGCGCCATTGAAGTGAAGGTGCAAGACGTTGGGAACATCCTGACCGCGCAGAAACCGGGCGATGCCGGGAAAGTCCGGACTCGGGACTCCAGTCCGGTAGTAACTTTGTGGATGGCAAGCGTAATAGCTCAATACAGTGATCAATTGATCGCCATTCCAAAACGCGATGGCACTGAGTTCGGGGTCGATGACTCCATCCGGTTCGGCACGCAGTTTTGGGTCTCGGCAGGTAGTGTAGCGCGTTGCACGGACCTTGCCATCGGGCCCCAGAATCCGACGATTCGACGCCACCTTGTCCACCGTGGCAGAACCATACCCTGCGTGAGTCACGGGAGTTGGCGATGCGACCGCAGTTGTGATTGCTGATTCAAGGCGGTCCAGGACTTCGCGTGTGAAGGCACCTTCGTGCAGCCCTACGTCGGTGACGCCTACCTGATGCAATAGACGTTCGGCCGAGAAGTCGCTGCGTGGTGCGTCGTGCTGATGCAATGTGTGGACCGCGACCCGCTCGCGAATAGTGCCAGCTGCTTTGGCAATGCGATCGCGAAACGCATCATGGGATGCGTTGCCTATGCCAATCCAATCAACAGCACATAGCACGATCGGCTCATTGCTGCCCAAGAGCACGACGCCTCGGCAGCGTAATCCAAGTTCCTCGATGCGAACGACACGATCGTACGCCATCATCGTTCCAACTGGGGGCGTGACGTCGATATCAAAGGTTGCGATCTGAACTTGGGATTTGTCTTCGGCGTGCGCGTGCTGGTTTCTAGAAATGGCACCGACAATCAACAAAACCACGCAAGTTGACCGCAGCAGGCGTCGCGTTAGCTGGGAATGAACCGACGGATGGGAATCAAAAGTAGGGGACATGGCACGTTACGTGTGGGTTGGATGCAGGGCAGGAAGCGGGAAATTTAAAAGCGCGGTTGCTTGGTCGGGATGTATGATTCTGGCGTTACTAACGGGCAAAGGAAATTCGTATTGGGTGGTGCGGTTCCAGTTGCGATTGTACTGGCAGACTGCTGATTCGTCAGGTTTTTTGCGTACTGGGACTCGAATCACCTTGATCGGCAAGGCCGGTATTCGTGGTGGTGACTCGGTTGATCGCGCGGGCCACTCCATGAGGGGCGGGCTGGGTGATGGCGGGCTGGGTGATGGCGGGCTGGGTGATGGCGGGCTGGGTGATGATTGCGCGGAATGTGGCCCGCGGCTTCGCCATCTTCGGTATCAGTCCCGTATCGGTTTCATGCTTCAAAGTAACAGGATTCAGGGGGTGGGCTGAACTTTGGGGCGATGCGGGTCGATCTGCGAGCGGAAGTCACCAAGACTGTGCCAGTACATGGGTGAGGCCAGATCAACCTCAGCAACAGCGATCGTGCCCCATTCCTTTGCGGTCGCCAAACTGGATCCGTCGTGCCCGAAAATGGATGAGATCATCCATTTGCTACTGTGGTCGGTATAGGTACTGCTAACAACGTAGACGTGGTTTTCGCAGGCGCGTGCCGCGGCCAACAGAGGATTGCATCCCCAGACTGGCCAGGCGATGACTTCTGCGCCCTGATGTGTTAGTTCCCGGGCGACCTCAGGAAAGAAGCCATCGTAGCAAACCATCATGCCGACCTTGCCAAAACGGGTTTGAAAGACAGGATAGGAATCACCGGGTGTCACACCAGCTTCGATTTCTCCGCGCGGCAATGTTACTTTACGGTACTTTCCAATCAGTTTTCCGTCCGGTCCTATCAATGCAGCGACGTTGTAGACGAGATGGCCGTCACGCTCGATCAGGCCGGCAACAATGTGCAAATTGTGCTCTCGTGCAAGTTTGCCAAAGTACTCCGTTGAGGGCCCGGGAATGGGCTCTGCAGCGTCTACATAAGTTCCTTTCGAGCGGTAATAGGTCAGCGTCTCAGGTAACACAATCAATTCCACCATCTGTTCGGCAGCCTGAGCAATCAGTGGTGCGAACTGCTTGCACTTCTCGATTGGAGTGGTTCCATCTCGTGGTTGCAGGTGCGCCGTTGCTAAGCGAATGATGCGAGGCTTCGGGGGGCTAACCTCAACGAGGGCTGGGATCCCCCACCGGACAAGGGATTCTGGATTGCCCCAGCGAAAGTGCATCTCGATTTGAGCATGCGTCGCATCCGGTGGAACGTGGTACGTAGCCCCAAGCAGATCGTAGTGGGGGTTGCTTTGGATGACGGGCGGAAAGTCGGGTTCGGCCCGCGGACGCTTGCCGGGCCGGTAAGAGCTGAAAGTAGGGTTCGGACGCAAGACATTCTGACCCTTTGCATCAAACCAAAGGATGCGAACAATGCCAGCACGGCGTTTTAAATCGAGCTTTTCCGTCTCTCGCCGCACCTGAAACCGGACGTGTGAGCCGCCCTGAACGGGCATGCGTTTGACCCAGTGCCCCGACAAGCCAGCTCGATGATCGGCGGAAATCTCGAAACGTCCCTGCTCTGCTGTTTCTCCCCCAATCCATTTGTGGTTTGGCGAAATTTCGGCACGCGCAGACTGAAAAGACCAGCCTTCGGGGATTGCCGCGTTCTGTGTCGGGTCAGCCGCGACAACAAACGAACAGCTGATCAACAGGGGAGCCAGAAATGCGGTCAGGCTTCGAGTTTCAATAGGCATGTGTCTCTTCGGATCAATCACGTGTTCAGGGCAACCAGATCGTGTCGAAGCCAATTATACCGGAGGCAAGGCCCCGCTGTCGCTTTGCACGGTATGAGCTGCTTATGAATCCGCAAACGACTGAATCTGACGACTTTTACCACCATGCCAACAGTAGGCCGCCATCATCATCGCCGGCACAAAAAGATATTGATAGAAAGATGGACCAAATACTACCGTCGCATTGAAGAACATGAATCCAAAGAACAGACCAATGCTCCAGTCGACTGCATGTGATGTTGGTCGATGTTGTCGGGTCGCCGAACAGAGGCGGACAAGATCAAATGCCCAGATTGCGATCATCGCGTAGTTCGCCCAAATTCCATCGCCACGCCGGATGCCGACAACGGCTTCCGTTTCTGTTGCTGTTTGTAACCAGGCATCGGTGTGTCGCCAGTTGTGCACCCAGTGAAATGAGAGGCAGATGTGAACCGCAAATAACCCAAATGCGAATCCCCACAGCCAGCAATCAAGTCGTGATGGCGAGGCGGTGATCGCACGTGGGCTCCACAGGCGATAGAGCCATCTTGAATAAGCCAGAAGTAATGATCCCCGAATGGTCCATTGAAGCCATTGTTCTGCTGTACTTGCCTCCATCGTGCTATTAGGCTCCGGTCATCTTGTTCGAATCCAAGCTTGTTGTGACAATCAGCGGGTGAGGTTGGCGCAGTGAAGCGATGATCCGAGTTCAGTCCAGAGATGATCCGAAGCAGTGAAATGTTGCGACTGGAATGGGTGGGTCAGGCGAGCGGTGATGCGTGTCCAGTGATGCGTGTCCAGTGATGCGTGTCCAGTGACGCGGTACAAATATTTCAGGGAGCAGTTGATGCAATTGAATGTAAATGATAGCCACAATGTAAATTCACCGAGCCAGAAAGATTTGCAAATTCGTGTCGCCGAACTTGCAGTTGACGAATTTCTGGTGCTGTCGGGACAGGAGGGCCACTTCATTCAGACATACCACAACTCAAATGGCACCTATCAACTGGAACTTCGGCAAGGCTCCAGTGAGCAGCACTTCTTTGTCGATCCAAAGGAAATCACTGTCGAGCATATCGAACGAGCGTTCCAGTTGTTCATGCAAGAGTCGTCAGATCTCAATGCAGTATTGGATTGGCAGCTGCTCACTCTTGGTTCCGATGTGGTGAGCGTCGATGACGATGTGCCGGCACCAGATGACGCCTTGGTTGAATACCATGGTGTTTTAATGTCAGCTGACTGGCCACAGGAAATCGAGGAGGCTCAGGAGCGGTTGCATTACATCATGCATGGTGAGCGATGGGACCGTCTGCCGTTACCGGTAGCAAGCAACCAAAGCGAACCCGATGAGCTATGTCAGGAGTGTGGGGTGCGTGTAACGCAATTTCATGTTCCTGGTTGTGGTCAGGAAGAGTGCCCCCGTTGTCACGGCAAACTTGTTGAGTGCAGTTGTGAGATCGACGTGGACTAATGATCGACGTGGACTAATGATCGACGTGGACTAATGATCGACGTGGACTAATGAAGGTAGACGTATCTTTCATTATCGACCCGCTCCGCGGTCGAGCTGGAATTTGGCCCGGGATAGGGATGGCAGTCTGGTATCGGTTCAGCAGTGCAAGGCTCGTGGTATTGGCGGTTGAGCGATGTTGGCGGTTGGCAGCGATGCACAAGAACAATTATTTTGCAGTGATTTTCAAGCGGTCTTGCGTTTGCCTGGCAATGGATTGGGGCTGCAACGTGCTGGCGAAGGAACCGACATGCTTGACTGTATCCCGGTGTGCCAAGAGTTCGTGTGCCAAGAGTTAGAAAGGTTGACTGCCGGTTTTGTTTGGTGTGATTCTATTCACCCAGCGAATCGGACAGATTAGTCAGCGGGTTGCTTGGCAGAGTACGGGAACATTTGCATTTTCCTACATAGACAGGCAAACGCTCGTGGCAAGACCGGTCTGGAGAAAAGGACGGGACCAAGCTTGTTGTGTCGACAGAGTCCATTCGCTTGCGTCGTGAAAAAGACCGTTCAAGGACTCGTTTCAGCGGTAAGTAGGGACTGCACCGAGTTGGTCATCTGTTCCACAATGCTAGACCCACCCCCAACGTACAATCGCTCGATGATTCCATCTTTACCAACGACCACCAGTTGTGGAATCGCTTTCGCCTGGTATCGACTTGCCGCAACGCCGTCGATGTCCAAGGCCACAGTCAGCTTCAGATCGTTTCGTTCGAGGACCGGGCGGATCTGTTCCGCAGATTCCTGTAAATTGATGGAGATCAATTGGACCTCGTTTGGATTGAAGTCACGCATCGCTTTTTCAAGCAAAGGCATCGTTTGCATGCAGGGTGCGCACCACGTCGCCCAGAAGTCCAGGACGATGATCTTGCCCTTGGACTCCGACAGTTTAAACGGTGTGCCGTCGAGTAGGGTAAGGGAAACCTCGGGTGCAGCTTGTCCTATAAGTGGTGAGGCGCCGCCATTGGGTTGTGAGCCCGCTTCCATCGCAGCGGTCACAAGGGGTTCGATCGCGGCTTGCAGTTTCCATTTGTTGTAAGCGATGTCAGTGACTTCGGTCATGATCTGGTTTCCCATGATCAGCTTGTCAATATCTTCCAGTGGAAAACTGCAGGGGCCGACGATATGGCTCTTGCCGCTAATTCGATTGGCAGTTGTACTGAGTGGCCGAAAAGTAACTCGTTTTCCATCGCGAAGCAGAGCCTGCACCTGTCCCTCGTAATTCAGGGGCGTATCACTTTGATCGGGTTTGTCACCCTCGTTGTCGATAGTTGAGGAGCCTGTGATTTCCTCTGGATGTAACCAAATGATTTGCGCTACACGATCTCGTGGTAGG
>JAPKCI010000244.1 GCA_028823035.1 Rubripirellula sp. | reverse complement strand
TGCATCGACTTCTGCATCGACTTCTGCATCGACTTCTGCATCGACTTCTGCATCGGCAGGGGCGTTCATCAGACGATCAAGAACACCGTTCACAAAACGCTGACTATTCTTGTCGCCGTACCGCTTGGCCAGCAGGATCGCTTCGTTCACGGCAACCCTGTCTGGCGTCTCGCCAAACAAAATTTCATAGCCACCGAGACGCAGAATATTACGATCGACCACCGGCATCCTGGACAACGACCAGCGTGTCGCTAATTGAGCCAACCGTAGATCCACTTCGTCACGATGTTTGAGGGTCCCCTGAAGCAAGTCACTTGCAAAGTCTGTCAAGGCGGTCCGCCCTTGCATCCTTGAACGAATGAACTTTCGTGCCTCACCCGGATTTCTGCTGTCATTCATGTCCGCTTCGTACAACAGTTGAAGTACGACTTCGCGGGCTCGGCGACGGCTGGACATACAGGCTTGAACGGTGTTTTGAAGTGAATAGTGACTCGGTCTGGCGGATTGTAGGCACAATTAGACAGAGCGTCGATTGGGCGAGGCCCGGATTCACCATTGAATCGGGGCACACACTACAGGGTGAGGCGGTTGTGCGAATCGGTTAGACTGGCTGTTGTCGCGAAGTATTAAAAGCGGGAACTGTCACACGTCAGATTCGGACTTACCCGATTTCCTGATGGAATGAGCTGCCATCACTGCCTTGGAGTACGTTGTCAATGAGAACGCTCGGTATCGCTATCTGTCTGGTCTCCATCGGTTGGATTTCTCCGTTTTCCGTTCAAGCCGAATTTCAGGTCGGCGCCGCGGTGGTTGACATTACCCCCGATCAACTGCCGGTTTTAGTCAACGGTGGCATGCTGTCACGTTCAGCAGACGCGGTGAAGACTCGAGTGAACGCTCGAGCGATCGTGCTGGATGATGGCGTCGAACGAATTGGAATCGTGGTGGTCGATAGTTGCATGGTCCCAAAAGTTTTGTTGGACGATGCCAAGTACAGGGCTGCAGTAAAAACAAAAATCAAGGCCGACCGAATTTTGATTTCGGCGACCCATACACATACTGCTCCATCATCTTTCGGAGCCCTCGGTACAAATGCTGACCCGACATATGTACCGTTTCTTCGCCAACGGCTGGTCGATGCATTGGTGGAAGCTGAAAAGAAACTACAGCCCGCCCGGGTAGGTTGGGGCGTCGCCAAAGCAGACCAGTTCACCGCTCTGCGGCGATGGGTCCGCCGTCCCGACCGGCTTGGTGAAGATCCGTTTGGGAATCCCACCGTCCGTGCCAACATGCACGCCGCAGCCAACCCCGATGACGTAACGGGGCAGTCCGGCCCCGAAGATCCCGACTTGTCGATGATTGTCTTTCAATCGAAAAACGGGACGCCGATCGCCGCACTCGCCAACTTTTCCATGCATTACTTCAGTGATCGCGCGATTAGCGCCGACTACTTCGGCCTGTTTTGTGATGGATTGCAGAAATACGTGCGAAAGCGACACCCCAACTCTGAAATGGTGGGAGTCATGTCGCACGGTTGCAGCGGGGATGTCTGGCGACGTGACTACATGACATGGAAGAGCGGCGAAGACCCAACCATTGAAGGCTACACACAGGGGTTGCTGGAACTCGCCAAGCAAGTGTTTGATTCCATCGAATTTCAGGACAACGCAACCCTGGCGATGGCAGAAGCCCGTATCCCTATGAAATATCGAGTCCCCGATCGACAATTGCTCGACTGGTCACAACGGATTGTGGACGCGATGGAGTCTGATACCCCCAAAGATCGGCTTGAGGTGTATGCACGGGAACAGGTCTTACTGGATCGAATGCAGTCGACCGAGATCGTTGTTCAAGCCATTCGCATTGGCGATATTGCAATCGCGTCGACACCCAACGAAACCTACGCGCTGACAGGCCTGAAGCTGAAAGCCCACAGCCCGTTCCCCAACACAATGGTCATCGAACTGGCCAATGGAGCTGATGGCTACATCCCGCCGCCCGAGCAACATTTACTGGGAGGATACAACACATGGGCCGCTCGTTCAGCAGGCTTGGAGGTCACCGCTGAACCCCGGATTGTCGCCACAGGGCTGAACCTGCTGGAACAGGTCACGCAGCAACCGAGGCGATTAGCCACTGAGACGCAGGGACCAGCCGCTCAACAACTGCTCGCAGCAGAACCGATGGCTTATTACCGCTTTGCAGAAATGGAAGCATCTGCGGCAGTCGATCAATCGGGCAATCACCGCGATGGTGTTTACGAGCCAGGCGTCTGTTTCTTTCTGCCGGGACCCGATGAACCCAAATACACGATCAATGGGCATGACAATCGCTGCGTTCACTTTGCTGGTGGACGTGTGCGAACGCGATTGGATGGACTGGGCGACACTTACACACTTGTCATGGATTTCTGGAACGGCATGCCGAATGATGCAAGGGAAACAACAGGTTGGCTACTGTCGCGTGACCATCCCCACGCCATCAGTCAAAACGGTCAGCACCTGGGAATCGGAGGAACAGGAACATCGCCAGGGCTCCTGATCTTTCAGCAGGGACTCTCTGAACCAGTCGTGGGCAAGAATGAAATCCCACGTTGGAAATGGAATCACCTTGTGCTGACCCGAGAAGGAAAACGGCTCCGCGTTTACCTGAACGAAAACGCAGTCCCGGAGATCGATGTGACGCTGGACAATCAGGGGAACACGGAAATTTCGTCCTGGTTCATTGGCGGACGAAGCGACAACCAATCGAATTTCGAAGGACGGATCGACGAGGTAGCTGTGTTTGGGGAATCGCGGCAGGAACTCATCCCGTCGAATGCCTCCGAACGTTGAGCGAGCCGGTTGCTGAGATCGGTTACTGAGATCGGTTACTGAGATCGGTTACTGAGATGCTCGAGTCAGATCAGCGCCGCTGCGCCGTCGCAAAGGGCTTGTGCCTCTGCTTCTGTTTGAGCTTCCGCGATCAATCTGACGATCGGTTCGGTGTTGCTACCCCGCACCAGCAGCCACTTGTCAGGCCATGCCAGGCGGAGTCCATCGCCGGAGCTTGCTTCGGCATCGGGGTGCTGCTGGGTGAGGGCCTCAATCAGGGCTGGTAAACACTCAGCCGTTACCTTGGCCGTGGCTTTGACGATGTGGAATTTTGGCAGAGCATCTGCAAGTTCGGCCAGTGACTTTCCGCTGGCCGTCATGAGGTCAAGCACCTGAGCCATCCCCACGAAACTGTCCCGCACATATCCCACTCTGGGGTCAATTGGACCACCGTTCCCCTCACCGCCATAAGTTGCTTTTTCAGCAATCATCATGTCGGCGACATTGGCCTCACCCACGGCACTCCGAAATGAGGTCACACCGGCAGTTTGTGCCAAGCTTTCGCTCATTCCACTGGTCGCTCCGTTGATCACGATGGGGCCTCGTGTGGCGGGATCTGCCATCGCACGCTGAACACATAGGGCAAGGGTGTATTCTTCACCGATATAGCGTCCGTCACCATCCACCAGTGCCAGGCGATCGGCATCCGGGTCCTGACAGAACCCCACGACGCAGTTTTCCTGTCGGACCAATTCTGCAATCCCTGACAGGTTGTCGGCTGTCGGTTCAGGCACGTGTGCGAACTGTCCGTCGGGGGTTTCCCCCACCAGAACGACATCACAGCCCAAGGCTTGAAGAAGTCGTTTTCCAAGTAGACCGCCCGCCCCGTGGTTGCTGTCGAGCAGCACACGATGTTTAGCGGTCACAATGGCCGCCGTATCGACAGTGGCAAGGACTTTATGCAAATGGGGCTCGTGAGGGTCATGGGCCACCGAAATGCTGCCAATCTGATCGAAAGCGGCCCAGTCAGCCTGACTGTCAAAATATGCGTCCCGGATAGCCCCACCGGTTATTGCGTCGAGTACGCGTCCGGTAGGTCCAAACAGTTTGATGCCGTTGTAGGGGGGCGGGTTGTGACTGGCAGAAATCTGCACTGCTCCGGCAGCCCCCAGTTCTCGCACCAAAACACCGATCGTTGGGGTGGCAGCAACGTCGGCGTCCACGCAGTCGCGACCGCATGCGGTCAAGGCGGCCGTGATGGCACGAGACAACATGGGACCACTGCTCCGACCATCACGTCCCACAATGATTGGGCCGGCCGGCAATTTCGAAGAGAAAGCTGCAACGAAACGGGTTGCCACCTCGGGCGTCAGCGTTTCACCCACGATTCCCCGTAATCCGCTGACGCTAATGATCAATTCACTCATCGTATTCTCTGTTTTCTATCCCTCGTTGCCAGTTTCCACCGTCTGCAAATAGAATCCTAAATAGAAGCTTTGACGAGGTCACGTCGGACTTTTCTTCTTAATCATTGTCTGTTGGTAAAAATGAGCAATCTGGAACAAGTCCAAGAGTCTCTCGTCGCGGTTGAATCTGCCGTTTCAGCCGGCAGATTGAGCCAGACTGCTGCCCTCAATGTGAAGGCGTGGCTCACCGAGGACAGATACTCGGAATATCGTGCAGAGGTGGTCGAGCATGTTCAAGGTGAACTGTGGCAGGCTTTGGATGATGCGTTTTGGACCATCATTCCCTTCGGCACCGGGGGACGCCGCGGACGCATGTACCCCATCGGTTCGAACGCCATCAATGACCGGACAATTGGTGAAAGTGCCCAGGGACTAGCAGACTATGTGGTGGACTACTGTGCAGGGAAGCAGGATTTGTCATGTGCCATTGCCTATGACACACGCCACAAATCGCGGCACTTCACCGAATTGTGTGCGGGAATCATGGTCGCGGCTGGGTTTAAGGTTTATCTGCTGGACGACTACCGTGCGACGCCGCAACTGTCGTTCGCGGTGAGAGAGAAGAACTGTGCTTGTGGCATCATGGTCACCGCCAGCCACAATCCACCCAGCGACAATGCCGTCAAGGTTTATTGGTCCAGTGGAGCACAGGTACTGCCACCACACGACAAAGCGATCATTGATCGTGTCATGACGTGCCAGAAAATACGTGTCACGCCGTTTGATCAGGCTGTGGCCGACGGACATATTGAAGCGGTGACCGAGGAAATTGACAAGGCATACACCGAAGCCGCAGCGGCGTGTGGTTTCGCCGGAGCCCGCGATGTGAGGATTCTTTACTCGCCACTGCACGGAGTCGGTGCGGCCGCGGTAGTTCCCTTGTTGAAGCGTGATGGTTTCACTGATGTGCATGTCTATGGGCCACACGAAACGCCCAGTGGTGATTTCCCGAATGTTCCCGGGCACGTTTCCAATCCCGAGAATCAAGCGGTTTTCGACAAACCAATCGAGTACGGACAGGAAATCTCGGCAAATCTAATTCTGGTCACCGATCCCGATTGTGACCGGATCGGATGTGCGGCCCCGTTGACGCTTGATCCCAAGGGACCGTGGCGAACGTTCAATGGCAACGAAATTGGCGCCATTCTGACCCAGTACGTCCTCAGCAAACGTGCCCAAGCGGGCACTTTGGGCGAGCATGACTACATTGTCAAAACACTCGTAACCACCGAATTGACGCGGCGGATTGCCGAAAGCTTTGGCGTGCGTTGTGTCGGTGATCTTCTGGTTGGTTTCAAGTACATCGCCGAGGTCATCGATCAAGAAGGCCCAGATCAATTCGCCTTCGGAACAGAGGAATCACATGGCTATCTCGTTGGTCAGTATTGTCGAGACAAAGATGGTGCGGTTGCCTGCATGTTGATGAGCGAATTGGCAGCCGAACTGAAGCAACAGAGAGTCTCAATGAATGACTACTTGAGCGATCTGCATCGGCAACATGGCTGCCATCGTGAGATGCTGATCAATCTATTCATGGAGGGCAGTGAGGGAATGGCCGCCATGAAGCGTTTGATGAAGACATTCCGCGAGGCACCGCCGCAGCAACTGGCAGGGATTCCATTGAAACAAATCAGAGACTACGGCAATGCGACACGAACCGAGTTGTTATCCGGTGATTCTGAACCGATGGAGGGGCCCGAAGGTGACCTGATCATCATGGATCTTGCCGAAGAGGGAAATTACGTAGCAGTAAGGCCCAGTGGAACCGAACCAAAAATCAAGCTGTACGTGTTCACTCGGTTGTCGGCCGAGGAATCAGAACAAGATCTGGGCCAAGCACATTCCAAACTGGAATCGAGACTGGAGGCACTCGAAGCAGATGTCCGCCAATACGCGAAAGAAAACTCGTAGTCTCCCAAGTACTTGTAGTCTCCCAAGTACTCGTAGTCTCCCAAGTACTCGTAGTCTCCCAAGTACTTGAACACCGGTGAAATCGCCCAAGCGAGTTGAAACACTCGCAAGGGAAAACCGTTCACCGTTCGTTTGCTGGCGTCACTTTCCGCATCGGAACCTGACAAATGACAATCACCATATGTCTTGCAAGCCAACGATTATTTCCGCGAAAGTGTTTCTATTCACAAGCGATTTTTTCTTGCCGACGCTCCTTGCGTCACCACGAGTGTGCAAGCCAATGTTTTAACGGGCATTACTTTTAACGGGCATTGCCAAACGGGCAGTCTCGAAGATTACGTCATGCTGCACTCAATTCTGACTGTGCAGTTAAAAGTAGCGCATGAAAAAAGGGATCGGGCATGAAACCCAATCCCTTTAAGATGTTTAACTTGACTGCGTCGCAGGCCTAGTAACGACCGCCTCGGTCGCCGCCTCTGTCGCCGCCTCGATCGCCGCCGCGACCTCCTCGATCGCCTCCTCGACCGCCGCCGCCGCCGCCGCCGTAGCCACCGCCACCGCCACCGCCACCGCCGCCACCGTAGCCACCGCCACCACCGCCACCGCCGCCGCCGCCGCCGCCGCCGCGAGGGGCTCGAGGCCGTGCTTCATTGACAGTCACATTGCGGCCGGAAATATCCGCGCCATCAAGGTTTTCAATTGCTTCCTTTGCGTTCTCACCATCAGCCATTTCGACAAAAGCGAAACCGCGAGATCGACCGGTTTCCCGATCCATGATGATGTTGATCGACGTAACCTCTCCAAACTGCTCGAAGGCCGAACGCAAGTCTTCGTCACTGGCGGTAAACGATAGGTTACCTACATAAATATTCGTCACAAAACTAACCCTACTAACGACCACCAGTGAGACAACTCGTCTCTAGCAATCTTCTGCCAGATGGTGAGAAAACGGTCCAAACCATCGATCCAGAGACTGTGGTGGTTCCTGATTCAAGGAAAAGCGTGACAGAGTGCCGCACCGTAGTCAATGCTGCGGGGGCATCGGCGTCGTTAAATAGTTCCTTTTCTGGAAATTAATCAAAACAACAGGTTTGCAGCTTCACAGCTCTCCAGCCATTCTCACCAACCCATTCTCACCAACCCATTCTCATCGTTTACAATCAGAATCGTACAAACTCTTTACCCCCCCACTCATTGCCGCCCTGGTAGAACTCATGTTGAAACCCTTTCACAATCCAATTGTGCTAACCCAAATTGCCTGCTGTGCCTTTTTTTTCGCGAGCCCGCTCAAGGCCGACGAATCAGACGCTGGTTACGAGTCCATTTTTGACGGTAAATCGTTGGATGGCTGGCACGGAAGACCTCATTTCAACCCTGTAAAATTGGCTGAGATGTCGGATGAAGAGCGGAACCAGCAGTTACAGAAATGGAACGATGAGGCCGGCCAACATTGGAGTGTTTCAAACGGTGAGTTGATCAACGACGGTAACGGCCCCTATCTGACAACCAACAAGGACTACACCGATTACGAATTGATGCTGGAATATCGGACAGTCGCTCGAGCCGATAGCGGCATTTATCTGAAGGGTACTCCTCAGGTTCAGATTTGGGATTACACCGATCAAGGCAAGTTTAAAATTGGTTCCAACCTCGGCAGCGGCGGTCTGTGGAACAACAGCGCTGGCGCCCCAGGCAAAGATCCTTCCGAACTTGCGGATAAACCCTTTGGCGAATGGAATCAATTCAAAATTCGTCAGGTAGGAGCCCGCACCACAGTACATCTCAATGGCAAGCAGGTAGTTGACCATGCGACCATGGAAAATTTCTGGGACCGCAAATCACCTTTGTTTCGATCTGGTCCGATCCAACTGCAAACACATGGTGGTGAAATTCGCTGGCGGAACCTCAAGGTCAAAGAGTTGTCGCCTGAAGAAGCCAATGCCGCCATGCAGGAACACGGCAACAGCGGCTTTGAGCCTCTATTTAATGGCAAGACACTCGAAGGCTGGCAAGGAAGCGTTGATAATTACGAAGTCGTCGACGGCGCCATTCGTTGTAAAAAAGGCAAAGGAGGCATGTTGTTGACCGACAAAGAATACGGAAACTTTGTCGCTCGCCTCGAGTTTAGTCTGCCACCGGGTGGTAATAACGGCTTGGCAATCCGTTCACCAGGAAAGGGCGATCCCGCCTATGCTGCAATGACAGAACTGCAAGTGCTCGATTCCGAGCATCCCAAGTACGCGAAGCTTGACAAGCGACAGTACCACGGTAGCTCTTACGGCATGGCGGCGGCGAAACGAGGCTACCTCCGCGATGCTGGTGAGTGGAACTTCCAGGAGGTAACCGTGGACGGCAACAAAATCAAGGTTGAACTCAACGGCACCGTGATTCTCGATACCGACCTGAATGATGTGACTGATTTCATGGGTGGTCGCCCGCACCCAGGCAAAGATCGTGAGCGTGGTTTCTTTGGCTTTGCTGGGCATAACGATCCGGTTGAATTTCGCAATATCTCGATTCGGGAATTGCCTGATTCCGCAGCCGACGCAAAGTAAGTTTCGAAGCTCAATCGATTACCTGCCACCTGCGTCGAGCCCCCACAAAAGGTTCGACGCAGCAGCAACCGAAAAAGTGCTTTCACGACAACCGCTTCGCTACGTCTTACGCGTACTGCCGGCTGCTGTTTTCATACTCCAATTCAAGCTTCTTCGAGGTTGTCCCGACTCCTGCGGCACACCGTTCACCGCTGGCCCACGAGCGTTCCTTGTTCGCCAAGTTCAAAGCAGTGTTCGCCAAGATCAAAGCAGCGGTCGCCAAGATCAAAGCAGCGTCTCTGCCGAATCGAGGGCCAACAACCATCTACCACTATCTCAATTTGAGACGTCTCTCTGATTCGTCCGGCGTTCTTGCCAGGCCGCAGTTCCTGCCATTGATTAACTCACGAAGCAGTCGATAATATCCGATGGATAGAGTGCATCAGGCGATGCGTCTTTGGCGCATTGCTTGACTGGGTCATTGAATTATGCCCGCACCTGCTTCGGTCTAGGTATTTCGGCAGAGGGATCAATTTCAGGGTTCGCCTGAGTCAATTAAAGGCTTGTGCAGTAGCACGCCGAGGCTCACGCGTTTCTCCCAGCGGCTCCATTTGCCGCCGATTGGTCGAAGCGTCTAACATAGCCGGCCGTCACTCTTCGCGAGTGCCGGCCGGTTTTTTTCATGCTGGCCAAACGTCTGAGTATTTGGCTCTCGATGATCGCTTGCAAGTTGG
>JAPKCI010000243.1 GCA_028823035.1 Rubripirellula sp. | reverse complement strand
CATCGAACAACGCATCGAACGACACTGTGGACCCATGCGCCGATGTCGGACATGAGAGCAGAGACTTTGCGAGTCATTCACCTTCAAAGACGGCACTCTTGATGGCGTGGACAATAGCTCGCCGATTGAATGCTGATTGTGTTGCACGATCGATATCGATTCCAAGTACTTTGCCGACACGAATTGCCAGATCCAGATCGCGGATGCCGTGATATTGATTGGTCGGTTTGTTTTCAACATAGATGGTGTGCTCGTCCGTGTTGAATCCTGACTCGATGGCATCGGACATCTCGGCAATCCATTCTGCTGGAATACCTGATTCTCTACAGGTCTCCAAACTCCAGATTTCGTCCCCAACGCAGAGGTTCAAAATGGCTAAAGCGCGGTGGCGAGGAATCGACATGAAATCAATGCCAACGTGGTCGGTGTGCGGTAGTTGGTGAGCGGATTGAAACCCGTTCGCCCCTAAACTGCGAATCCATGAATTAGATCAGGACAGCAAGATTCTAGCCGGTAGCGTTCTTGGTCAGATTTTGATTGCGTTTGCGTGGTGGCTTTGCCACCAGATGAATGATGGGCACCGTTCGGCGACCGCCGTGGAACGTCCGTTTGCCCTCAATGGTGTGGTCGAACACAAATACGCCGCTCCCTTTGCCGCGAGGAGAGACTCGGAGGATGGCGGGATGACCGCACTCTAAACAGCGGACTCGAAGACCATGGCTGTCCAGCAGTTGATGGATCGACTCAGCAAATTGGCGATTTTGGCTAAGTTCACCAAAGGAACGCCCCACCATTTTGGAAAGCTGTTCCTGAATGGCCAACCGGATTGCCCGCTGCAGTCGGTTCAATTCCTGATTTAGATCAATCAATGCAGTTTTTGCTTCAGCGGGCGACAGTGTGGGCTGAGCGGGCATGCAGATCTAGAGCGTTCGGAGTGCGGAACAAGGGCGATTCTCAAAAGAACTGGCCCTTCGACTCTAGACATGTTATACAAATTGTATAACATGTCCAGTAATGAGTTGACCGATCAGGTCTCGAGCCGGAAGAAAATTATGGAAATTCCGATATTTCGCGAGGTGAACAACCTTTTTCTCGCGTAGTTCAACGTGGCGGGAAAACCGCAAATTCATTAGTGTTCCTTTTTGTCTGCTACGTCTCCCTTCTCGTAAGATTACTGAACGCCCATGTCGGTCAATCAACAAACCGTTGAGGACACCAAGACCCAAATCCGAGGGCTGGTGAATGAAATTGCCAAGCTGTCCAAGAGTGGTGCCACAGCGGAAGAGTTCTATCCAGAATTGTTATCCCGCATCATCACCGCATTAGCTGCGGCAGGGGGAGCCGTCTGGTTGCTGGATGAGGACCGGCAGCTCACTTTGCAGTATCAGATCAACGCTGAACCGGCGATTTTGGAGGATGACTCTGAGGATGCGACGCGTCACACCCGCCTGATTCAGCGTGTTGCCAATAGTGGTCAGTCAGTCTTGGTGCCTCCCTATTCCGGCACAACCGACGGCGAGGGAGAAGGAAACCCAACAGGATTCCTGCTTTGTCTGGGAGCCTTGCAGCACGATGGGCAGAACGATGGTTTGATAGAGATTTTCCAACGCCCGGGTACGGCGCCGGATACTCAGCGTGGTTATCTCCGCTTTCTGCAGCAGATGTGTGAATTGGCTGCCGAGTGGTTGCGGAGCCAGAAGCTGAGAACCTTGGGTGACCGACAGACACTATGGCAGCAGGCGGATTCCTTTGCCCGTGCGACTCACGAATCCTTGGATTTAAAGGAGACGGCCTACATTGTCGTCAATGAGGGGCGGCGTCTGATTGGTTGTGACCGTGTCAGTGTTGCCATTAAGAAGGGTCGCAAATGCAAGGTGCAGGCGATCAGCGGACAGGACACGATCGAGAATCGGTCGAACATTGTCACTGCTTTGAACAATCTGGCAACACGCGTGGTTGCTGCGGGTGAACCCTTGTGGCACGACGGTGCGACGGATGATCTGCCGCCTCAAATCGAGGAAGCACTCGAGGATTATGTCGACCAGTCTTATGGACGAAACATCGCAGTGTTGCCACTTAGGGAACCGGAACGCCGTCTGGGAGTCGACAACGACTCTGGGGCCGCAGGGGAAATCGACCGCGACAACGCCCATCGTGGCGAGGTCATCGGGGCATTGATCGTCGAGCAAATTGAGAGCGATATACCAGAGGATATCTTTCGCGCCCGTTGTGACCTTGTTTACGAACATGGAACACGTGCAATTGCTAATTCCCGGGCCCACTCAAATCTTTTTCTCATGCCGCTGTGGAGAGCATTGGGGCGAGCGACTTGGGTGTTGAGAGCGCGGACTTTGCCAAAAACAGTTGGTGTTGTCGGCTTGATCCTGGGTCTGGTCCTGAGTTTGACCTTTGTCAACAAGGATTTTAACCTCGAAGCTGAGGGAACGCTGTTACCTGATCCTGAGTCCAAGCATGAGATTTTCGCGCCGATCGATGGTGAAGTTGTTGCGGTCCTCTTCGATCACAATGATAAGGTGAAAAAAGGTGACACGTTGATCGAGTTGCGGAATCGTGACATCGACATTCAACTCGCCGATATCGAGGGTCAAATCCTGACCAACCTTGCCGAGCAGACAAAAGTTCAGGGTCAGTTAAGTCGCCGCCAACTGTTGAAGCCTGCGGAGGAACGGTCGCTGCAGGCGGAGAAGAACGAGCTTAGGGTCAAATACAACGTTCTGATTCAAAAGCAGCAATTGCAGAAGCAGCGTGCCGAGGATTTGATCATCCGATCCCCGATTGATGGCACCGTTGTATCGTGGGACGTCGAAAAGACGCTTCGCAGCCGGCCGATCATGACGGGGCAGGTCTTGATGGAAGTGGCCGACTTGGACAAACCGTTGATGCTGGAAGTTGAGTTGCCCGAGAAGCGGGAAGGGCACCTGGACGAGTATCTTGCTGAGCAAGGTTTGTTGGGAACCGATGGCAGTCTGTCGGTGACTTATATCCTTGCGACTGATCCTGATGAACCGTTGGATGCTGTCTTGGAGTTGAACAGTATTTCCATGCGGGCAGACGCCAATGAAGAACATGGCGCTGTGATCAAAATGCGGGCGATTCCAGATCAAGCGACATTACGAGAACTGCAACCGCGTCCAGGGGCAAAAGTGATAGCCAAGATCTATTGCGGTCGCCGTAGCAGCGGATTTGTTTTCTTTCACGAAATCTACGAATGGTGCCACAAGTTCTTTTTCTAGGGATTCACCGTTTGCGAAAGCCATATTTCAATCTTTTCGGAGTGTTCAAGATGCGTTTTAC
Source organism: Rubripirellula sp. (assembly GCA_028823035.1). Classification (GTDB taxonomy): domain Bacteria; phylum Planctomycetota; class Planctomycetia; order Pirellulales; family Pirellulaceae; genus Rubripirellula. The sequence continues at coordinate 6,179 of JAPKCI010000243.1, read as the reverse complement.
ATTGTCGATGCTGTATTTGGTGATCGCTGCAGCAACGCCTGTGTTGGCACAGCAAGCACTCGCACCTCAGGCAGCAGTTGGGTCGGCACAGGATAACGTAGAGAATTGTGTCGTGCAGTACATCAAGAAGGTGGAAGTACCTGCTCGAGCAGAAGGCACCCTGACTGATTTGAAGGTTGAAGAAGGGGTCACGGTAAGCCAGGGACAAGTCTTGGCTGTCATTGATGACACGGTGGCAAAAATCAACATTGAATTGAAAAAGGCTGAAGAAAAAGAAGCCCTGCTCAATGCGACCAACGAGGTCAACCTTAACGATGCCAAAAATAGTGAGGAATTGGCTAGAGCGGAGGCAGAGGCCTATGAGGAATTGCGAAGAGAGCGGGCGATACCGTACTGGGAACTTGAAAAGAAAAAACTGGAAGCCGTGCGGGCTCTGCTTCGCATCGACCTCGCTGAGATGCAGAAAAAAATTGCTATGGTGCAAGCGATTGCGAAGGGAAACGAACTCGATTTGGCAAACTACGAATTGGACCGCCGGCAGGTCAAGGCGCCGTGGGATGGATTCATTGAAGCGAGACGGGCCCAGCTTGGAGAATGGGTGCAACCGGGGACCCCGATTCTAACGCTGATTCAGATGGATAAACTGCGGGTAGAAGGTGACATTGACGCATTGGCTTCCCGCAAAATCGTCCATGGCGCAAAGGTCGAAGTAACGATCTACGACAAGGACTCAAACGCCACTTCCGACTCCAAACCAATTGAGGGAACGTTGGGTTACGTCAGCATGGAGATTGATCTGAACAATCGCCATCGGGTGTGGGTAGAGATTGAGAATGTCAAGGATGATGGGGTGTGGCGGTACAAGCCAGGGATGAAAGCAAAAATCTTGATTCCATGATCGTTTCACCGCTTATCCCGGGATCTTGGGTTGGCTGCCAGAACGGCTCATGTGGCTGACCTGTTTGTTGCTCCTTCCTGACTTCCATTTCCAATCCAACTTTCACTTGCCCAGAGTTTGTTCGTAGCCTTCCATGACCACGTTAGCCGAATCCCTCGTCAGCAGCTCATCCCGGCCGCTGACGGTGCGCAAACGCCCTGACCTGACGGCAAATCGTCAGCAGTATCAGGGCACCGGCTACTGGGTGGTCAAGGAACCTGTCGGGTTGCAGTACTTTCGTTTTCATGAGGAAGAGTATTTGATCCTTAACATGCTGGATGGGCATGTTAGTTTGCAGCAAATCAAAGATGGGTTTGAGCGACGTTTCGCTCCTCAGAAAATTACATTCGGTGACCTGCAACAGTTCATCGGCATGTTGCACCGCAGTGGTATGGTGATCAGTAATTCGCCTGGCCAGGGCAAGGCATTACGGGAACGCGGCCGTAAGAAGAAGAACAAGGAGACGCTCGGTAAATTCGCCAATGTGTTCGCATTGCGATATCGGGGTTTCGACCCCGAGAAAATTCTGAATGGCATTCTGCCATGGTTTGGATGGCTCTTTACTGTGCCAGCGCTGCTCTGTTTCTCGTTGTTCCTGCTCTCGGCAGCGTTGTTGCTTGCCACGCAGTACGAAACGGTTTACGCCAAGCTGCCGACGTTTCAGCAATTCTTTGCGGCTGACCGATGGTTGATCCTTGCCAGCACGATGGCCATCGTCAAGGTTCTACATGAATTTGGGCACGGGTTGAGTTGTAAGAAGTTTGGTGGTGAGTGCCATGAAATCGGATTCATGTTGTTGGTGTTCACTCCTTGTCTTTATTGCAACGTGTCGGATTCATGGATGCTTCCCAATAAGTGGAAGCGGGTCTGGATTGGAGCGGCAGGAATCTACGTCGAGATGATTCTGGCTTCCTTTGCAACGTACGTCTGGTGGTTTACCGAACAGGGGACCACCATCAACGACCTTTGTTTGAACATGATGTTCCTGAATGTGGTCAGTACTATTCTGGTGAATGGTAATCCGTTGCTCAGGTTCGATGGTTATTACATTTTGATGGACGCATTGGAAATTCCCAATCTGCGTCAAAAGAGTACCGATGTGCTGAAACGCTGGTTTCAGGAAACATGCCTCGGGTTGGAGCTGCAGGATGACCCTTTTCTGCCCACACGTGGTCGTTTCATGTTCGGCCTGTTCACCATCGCGAGTGTCATTTACCGCTGGGTCGTGGTGTTCTCGATTTGCTGGTTTGTCATCAAAGTCCTGGAACCTTACGGGCTTCAGGCAATCGGTCGGATGGTTGCTGTCATCGGCTTTGCTGGTCTTGTCGGCCAGCCAGTCATCCAAACATGGAAATTTTGTCGAACTCCTGGGAAATTGTCCAAAGTGAAACGAACGCCCCTGTTGATCACACTGGGAATCGCCGCTTGCGTTGTGCTTGGCGTGTGTTACCTCCCCGTTCCGCATCATATCGATTGTGCATTCGAGATTCGCCCGAGCAAGGTGGGTGCCGTTTACGCCGGTACGCCGGGCCGCATTGAATGGACGATCAAGCCTCGTACCAAGGTCGCAGCAGGTGATAAGATCGCTAAACTCATTAACCCGGATCTCGATATTCGTTTGGAGGATCTGAGAGGTCAGGAACGCGTGGCGACGGCCCAGCTCGCGACCATCAAACTACGCAGTCGCGATGATGCGTATTTGAAAGCGTCGATTGATACGCAGGAGGAACTGATCACATCAATTCAAGCGATGGTGAATAAAACTCAGGAAGAGGTTGATCGTTTGACGATTTTCGCCAAGCGGGCTGGTGTCGTGATTTCGCCGCCGACTCGGACGCCTCAGAATGGAAACGATGGACGCTTGCCTGGTTGGACCGGATCGCCACTGGAAAACAAAAATCGCGGAGCATTGTTAACGGCCGACGATGTGATCTGTGAGATCGGCGAACCAACAGACTTTGAGGCGGTCTTGATTATCGATCAGGGCGACGTGCAATTGGTGCGGGAAGGGCAGGAAGTCGTTATGAAATTGGACTCGCGAAGGTTGGACACTTTCAGCGCGGTGATCGCTGAGAAATCCAACGAACCACTTGATTCCGCATCCCTTTCCATGTCCAGCCAAACGGGTGGTGACTTGCAGACTGAAATCGATCCGACAACTGGGATGATCAAACCCAGAAGCGTTTCGTATCAGGCGCGAGTTCCGTTAGTACCCGACGGTATTCCGATGCGATCAGGCTATCGCGGTTCGGCCAAGATCCATGTTGATCCAATGTCGTTGGGAAGCAGGCTGTGGCGGGTGATCACCAAGACCTTTAACTTCGAACTTTAAATCATGAAAACTGCGCAGCCTCCGCCTCTTAACAGCGGGGAATCGCAAAAGTTTTTAAACCACAAATGAACATGGTCGCCTTACTTTGCAGTCATGTAGCCGGTAGTTACGATACGGCTCGGACAGCGAACAGGTGTGGTAGCGGGCAACACCACAAGACGATCAAACCGCCCACTATGACTCTGATGCAGGAGTCATCTTTTTAATTTCTTGTGACGATTTTCGATCCAGTTGAACAATCGTTTTACAAACACCTCCATACCTTTCGGAGAATTCAACGATGGCAGACGAGAGCAAAAAAGAAGAAGCTGCAAAGCCAGAGGCAGCCAAGGCACCGCCTCAGCAACCAACGCAAGTACAGGTGGTTGATGACGACGCAATCGCAACGTACGCCAACTTTTGTCGTGTGACAGGTTCACCCGAGGAATTGATCGTCGATTTCGGTTTGAATCCGCAACCCATTGGCGTGCCCAAAGATCCCATTCACGTCAAGCAGCGCATTATCGTGAACTTCTACACGGCAAAGCGTCTGTTGGCTGCATTGCAAATGTCTGTGGCGCGTCATGAGTCGGTATTCGGCGTTTTGGAAACCGATATTAACAAGCGAGTACGGCCCGGTTTGACTCAGCAGGCACCTGCTGAGAAGAAGAGCTAAGCAGTCGAAACGCTGCAATTGGTCCGTTCATTAGCGGGCCGCGAAAATCCATTCAACTCGCGTCGCAGCCTCCGCTCGACGCGATTTTTTATGGTCGGAGGGGCATTTTGAACCGCTTGATGCATGCTGAAACAGGCCTCTCTCAACCCGCCCGCGGGGTATCCCGGCTGACGGGTGTTCCCTTTGCGTTGAGTCGCGGATCAGTCTGGACGACCGTTGATGCAGTCGATCAGCATTCGAAGTCGACCCAAGGCACGACGATTGAAGTGGAACATAAGACGTGGTAGCTCTGACAGATCAGGTTCACTGCTTTCTTCTGCTCGAGCAGAGGTTTGTTCGTATTGCCCATCAACCAGGATGTCGGAATAGTGTTCCTGAATGTATGCCAGTTTGGATTCTGAAAGTGGAGCTTTGAGGCGAAAGACCAGTCGATTCTTGACATACCGCATGCTGTGGTAGACACGGTAAAAGTTCAATGTCTCTTCAATCGCCTCGTCGACAGAGTTGGTGATTTTGTAAAGGCGAACATCATTGGGGCTGATCATGCCACCGTTGAGCATTTGCTTGTCAATGAATTGCCCAAGATCGTGCCAATAGCTTCCGCCGGGATGATCAAGAAGCACCAGTGGGGTCATCGTCTGTTTGCCCGTCTGCATCAGGGTGAGCGTTTCCATTGCCTCGTCAAGCGTACCGAAGCCGCCGGGCAGGCAGACAACGGCGCTGCACTCCTTCACAAACATCAGTTTGCGAGTGAAGAAGTACTTCATCGTTACCAGTTTGGGATCGCCCTCGATGTATTCGTTGGCACTCTGCTCAAACGGCAACATGATATTCAGTCCGAGGGACGCTTCACGCCCGGCACCGCGGTGTCCGGCTTCCATGATGCCTCCACCAGCACCGGTTATCACCATCCACCCGTGCTTGGCCATGCGATTGCCAAGTTCAACGGCTGCTTGATATTCCGGGTTTTGGGAATCCGTTCTTGCCGAGCCAAAAATAGTGACTTTTCGGCGACGTCGATAGGGACGAAATACCGTGAACGCGTAACGCAACTCACGGAGGGTTCGGGAAAGAAGTTTAAGGTCCCCCCGAGCCGTCTGGTCTTTTTCCAGACGATCGATGGTGTGCCGCATGACGCGGTAAAGATCTTGCGAATCGACTGAGGTAATCGGTTCATCGGCGGGCTGTGGACGCTGTATCTCATCTTCGCCAATCGCCTCGATTGGTAGGTCATCCTGATTCATAGCGATCATGATCCTTCTTGAAAAAGTTTCGTTGTTACAGGTCATCGCACGTGAATCAATTCAGTGCGGCTAGCTGGCGGTTGCCTCTGCCGTGGGATCAACGCTTGGTTTTGGAGTCGGGCGAATTCTTAGTAGTTTTGCAATCACAATTGCAAGAGGAGCGGCTGCGAAACTTAGCAAAGCTCCCATTTTGACTGAGTCCTGAACGGAACCGGGAACCGTGAATGCAGCAACTGAAACAAAAAGTGCAACCGTGAATCCGATACCGGCAATCATCCCGAGCGTGACGACATGACGATAATCCATGCCAGCAGGTTTTTGCAGCTTCAGAACTTTTTCAGCGAACAGCGTCATCGCTGTGATGCCCAGTGGTTTGCCCAGCAGCAACCCGCCCAGCACCAGCCAAGTTCCTGTGCCAAGACTACTCATCACAACACCCGCGTTGGCGAGCCCAAATAAGCCTAGAAAAAACTCAACCGGTGTTTTCCAGAAGTGTTCAAACTCATTCAGTGTGTCTTTACGGTTCTGTTCTTCCTTGGCGAACATTCCAAGGTCGGTATGGGCGTGAGGCAGCAAGGGAATGATGGGAACAAGTCCGAGGGCAGCATGAATGTTCGCTTGGTAAAAGCTGTACCATGCCAAGATTCCTGGACCCAGCAAATAAAGCCAGTGAGACTGAATCTTTCCTCGACGCATATAGTAGGCAAGTACCATCGCTCCCACCGTCAGCAGAAACCACTGGGGTTCAAGGGCATCTTGGGGGTAGAACAAAGCCAAGATCATCAGGCCTGCCGCATCATCAGCGATTGCCAGTAACAGCAGGAAAGCAATTGCGGGATGTCCCACGCCAAAGATCATTCGCGCTATCAAGTAGCTGAAAGCAATGTCAGTCGCGCAGGGTACCGCCCAGCCTCTGCCAAAGATGTCCTGGGTATCGGTGAAGTAGCAACCGGCAACGTAAATCAAGGCGGGTCCTGCAATGCCGCCCACGGTGGCTAACAGTGGTGTTGC
>JAPKCI010000509.1 GCA_028823035.1 Rubripirellula sp. | reverse complement strand
TCTCAGTGGCATCTCAGTGGCATCTCAGTGGCATCTCAGTGATTCAGCAAATCCAAGATAATTATCGGTGTGGGCCGAAACATTAAGCTGCGTGAGCAAGCGTGAAAGCAATCCGAGCTTGCTTTCGTGCGGGTGAGAACGATTGCGGGGCCAATGGCGTCTACGAAATGCACGTCACCTCAGCCGAACGGCCGCGCTGACAAACCCTTGAGAGCGCACTTTTTGGCGTGTCGGATACTCTGCTCAGATATTTGACCCCACGGGGTTGCTAAATCCGCATCGATACGACATCGTGAGCCCAGTCCCAACAGTTCAATTGTCGACGCGCAGCGCGCGGGCATCTTGGCGATCTCAAACCAGGTATTTTTCAACGATGGCCATGACGTCACTTTCGATGACGGTCGACGCGGACAACGCGGGTCGTGTGGACCTTGTTGCTCGGCAATTATCCGAATCCTCGCGAAGCCAAGTCCGCGGCATGGTCGATCATGGCTGCGTCTCAATCAACGGAGTGATCTGTGCAAGCATCGCCAAAACCGTTGTTGTCGGCGATGTCGTTTCGATCTGCTTCGATTCGCATCATCGCTACAAGGAGAAAAAGAAACATTGGGACGATCGTACATTCGGAGTCGTGTTCGAGGACAAATATTTAATTGTCATCGACAAGGCCGCCGGTACATTGACAGTGCCAACGGACAACAACGAGCTCAACACGCTTGTGGACCGTGTGTCGCTTTATCTGAGTCATTCGCGAGGGAATCGAGAAGCTTGGGTAGTCCATCGGTTGGACCGAGCCGTGAGCGGACTACTGGTTTTCGGCAAACAAGAACAAATCGCCAATCAGTTGATCGAACAATTCAAACTTCGAAAACCTCAACGCGTCTACACGGCGATTGTGGCTGGGATGATGGCAAAGGATGAGGGGACGTTTCGGTCACATTTGGCGACCGGCAATAACCTCGATCGGTACGTTGCAACACCATCGAGTGAGACAGAACTCGCGATCACGCACTATCGTGTGCTGCGACGAATGACCGACGCGACCCTGGTCGAAGTCACCTTGGAGACAGGCAAGCGGAATCAAATTCGCATCCAGTTTGCGCACGCCGGGCATCCGGTTCTCGCTGACCCACGCTACAAGACCAAGCAGGCAGTGCATCCGCGATGGATTCGCACGCGAATCGCGTTGCACGCCAAGTCACTTAGTTTTGACCATCCGGTGTCAGGTGAAGTCATGAGCTTCGAATCACCGTTGCCAACCGCCATGCAGAAATTCGTGGCAGGAAGCCGTTCCTAGGAAAAGGTGTCTCATTCTTTATGATTGGTGAGAAGACGCGAGCACCGAAGACGCGAGCACCGAAGACGCGAGCACCGAAGACGCGAGCACAATGATTTTTGTGTAGTAGTAGATAAACGCGAGATGCGGGTCTTATTCAGGCATCGGATCCAGAGTCGCATTCGTTGCCATTGCGTGAGCCGCACAACTGAAGTTTCTACGGCAATCTGTCGCAAGCAACGGCAATGCCAATGAATCCCGTGGGGTCAAAACATTCGAGCAAACATTTCCGCCGGTGAAATCTGCAGCGTTGTCAAGCATCGGTACGGTCGGACCGCATTCACCTTGAAAAGAAACAGAAACCATGAAATCCGTTTTCATTTTCATCAACCTGTTGGCCGCCTTGGTTTTTGGGATGCCAGCCGGCGGGCAGTAAAAAGTTCAACCGAACTGGGATTTGCCTGACAGCCAGCTACCTTGCCGATCAGGCGGGCATTCCCGCAGATCATCCGAGAAAACGGCAAGGAGGAAATGAGGCTGAATCAACTTCGACGGCTGGCCTGGTGCTAGAATCAATTTTCCTGTCAGTCGGGACAAATCGTCGACCAAATATTGCCCACGAACTATTCAAAGTTACCTATGTCTTGCAATTTCTTGATGGACGACCGTTACATCGACGTGACAGTCTCCAATA
>JAPKCI010000242.1 GCA_028823035.1 Rubripirellula sp. | reverse complement strand
GCCAGAATGACCAGGGCCAGAATGACCAGGGCCAGAATGACGGAGCGGGGTTGATTGATTCCCGTTGAGGGTTAGTAGGCCAGCAGCAAAAATGGTCATTTCAGATCACTGGGAATGGTTCCATCGCCAGTGGGTTGACCTTGCAGAAGCCACGCGAGATTGAATCTTGCCACTTGCGATCCACCCTTGGGTCCGCCTTCGAAGTGCAGATAAATGAGTCCTTCGCTGGGTGTTCCAGGACGTCCCGCTGCCAACGAAGAATAAGCACTGGGGCCATCAAATACCAATCGTTTGACAGGCCAGGTGTGGCCTCCGTCAAAACTGGCCCATACGGTTGATCGCTCCCGCTTGGCCTGTTCAGTGTCAATGTTGCTGAAGATAAGAATGTCTCGCCCTGCAATCGGCAGCCGCGTCAGGCCGGCCATGCATCCGTAGGATCGGAATTGGTGTCCGTCAGGCAGAGCCTCCACTAGCGTCCAGTTGTTCCACGTTTGTCCTCCGTCTTCACTCCATGCGGCTCGTCGACGAGTATTCTTGGGACGTTCCTGCCAGTGGACTCGCGAGTTGTAGTAAATGCGTCCGTCAGACAATTCAGCCAAGGTGGCTTCGCCCGTTCCGTTTTCTGGAAATGGTTCGCTGGTCTTCCATGTCTTGCCACCGTCATCACTGTACATCGCATTGGTGTAATGTTCTGGCCAAAGTGACCGATCGTTTTTTCCAGCATACCAGCGGGTTGGTCGGATCAAGCGACCCTTGTGCTTGCCGTGGCGAAGCGTGATGCCATGTTCATTCATGTGCATGGATGGCAGATGACCGGCGCTATCAGGCTCGATTGTTGTATCCTCCTTTTTCCACGTTTTGCCATCGTCGCCGCTGCGGAAAAGCATGATCTTGGCCGGTGGATGATGCTCCTCAACGAAGGCCAGAATGTCCCCAGTGTTCTCGTCAACCGTTGTCCCTCCACCTTGAAATCCAGGTTCAGCGATTGTGATCGGCTCTTGCCATGTTATTCCCCCATCTTCGCTTCTTCGCACCTGAACATTTCGGTTGCCCCATGTGGCCAAAACCGTTCCATCCATGGTCACAACGACATTCGGAAATCGCTGATCTGCAAACACCTGTTGCATGTCCATCGTTGGTTTGCCCAGATGCGAGTCGATTGAGCCCTCGCGTTTGGGCTGTTCTGCTGAAACGGTCGAGGCAATCAGCAATAAGGCCATGAACGTGGTGGCATATGGAGGAGACATCGAAATGCACATTTGTTGGAGGTAAGTTGAGTGTGACTTCGGATTTTAACGCAACGTCAATTGCAGGGGAAACCGAGTTGCCGAAACTGGCGGTATTGGCGGCTCAAATTCTGTCGGTGTGCTTCAATTCGCGTTTCAGACGCTGTTGATAAGCTGCGTGAGCGAGGTGATCCTGTTTGGCGTCGACTCCATAGTAAATGAAGCCCAGAGCGCGCCGCTGGCGGTTGACTGAGTGGTTGGCATCGGCCCGATGGATTGTCATCGCATGGTGGATCAGCAAATCGCCAGGGAATACCCGTGTAGGCGTTTCCTGATCGATAGTCTGCAGGTCACCGTAGTCCTTGATGCCCTGACTGAAGCCGAGCGTTGCGGTTTGTGTATGCGGGAGTAGCCCTGTGCGGTGGGAGCCACGCACGTAGCGTACACATCCATTTTGCTCGTCCACTTCGTCCAACGCCAACCACATCGTGACCGCGTTGCATGGGGCGATCATAAAATAGAATCCGTCTTGATGGGGTGGAGTCGGATGACTGGTCTTGGGGGGCTTGTTGAAATACTGCAGATTCACGGGGATGCAGCTTGTACCAAGCATCGACTCCGCGATTGCGGAAAAAGGGCTGTCGGTAAACAAGTCACGGAACCAAGGGTCGTGAGTTTCCAGATGCTGGATTTGCTTCAGCGTGAGAGGATCCCGCTTGTCCTCATAGAAGACCTGGTCGCTGGGGATCACAGGAACCACGTCATCAATGAAACGCTGCACATGGTCCAACAGGTCACGCTGCGTTTCAAGATCAAGAAATTGGGGCACGCATACAAACCCGTCCTGCTGAAAAACCTCCAGCTGTTCTGATTGAGTAGCGTGATGTCGCATCTGTTGCTCTCAGTGAGGTCGGAGGCCGTTTTTCGACCTCAGAAACATGGTGTGTTGCCGCTTCCATTTTAGCGGATTCTGTTCCCTCTGGCCACAAACCGTCTGTCATGAAGCATGAAGGTTTGCGTCCCCAGTACCTTTTTTGGCAGGATCTACCAGCGAACGTGGCACACCATTACCAAGCCAACTCGACCTCGCATTTCCGCAAACGTTGATTGCCGAATTCGATTGTTAAAGCAGATTGTTGCAGCCTCGACACTGTGAATCGTTGGCTTGCCCCTGATGCACCCCACTGAGAGTCAGAAAAAAGGGCTCACTGCAAAGATCTGCAGCAAGCCCTGTGATTTGAAAAGGATCGGTGGACCGCAAAAGAGGCCACGGAAAAACGTGGGGTGAAGTGAAATCGGGATTCTGTCTCTGGCTGGCTCACCGAGCATTGGCGAGCGCAGCGAGTGTCATGGTCCGATCAACATTCGGTTGTATTAAAAGGGGCTTCCCCCGAATGGATCTGCCATTTCGCCGCCCCCGGCACCACCGCCGAACGGATCGGCTCCCTTTGCTCCGCCATCACCAAATGGATCTGCCGGAGCAGCAGCGCCACCATCATTGCCGCCGTCGAATGGATTCTTGTTACTGCCGGCCCCGAATGGATCCTGCTTTGCGGATGCCCCGAAGGGATCGTTTCCATTAGGCTGCATTGCTTGTTCGCCAGCCTTGGGCGTGTTCGTATTGACGGCGGATTTACTTGACTTGGGATCAATTTGCGAGTTGAGCGTGGGAAGATCCGCTGCTTCGACCTTAAGGCACTGGACATCACCATCATTGCTGACAAGGTACAGTCGGTCGGTGAGGTTGTTTACGATATAGTGTTCGGGGCGAATGTTGTTGAAGTTGGCAACTTTTTTGCCGTTCTTGAGATCCAGCACAATCAGGCCACCGCTCAGGGTGGTTGCGTAGATCTGTCCGTTGAGAATACCGAGCAGATTACCGACGTTCGGCATCGATTGTTCCCATGTCTGGAGTCCGTTCTCGACGTCAATCGAGAACAAATTTCCGTAGCTGGAACGCAGCAGAAGCTGATTGTCATAGACAATCGGTTCATGGTAGAACGGTTCGCCAAATGGCTGGCTCCACAAAACTTCGCCGTGACGAGTAGCACGGATCCCGTAAACCTGTCCAGACTCTGAGCCAAAGAAAAATCGGTTACCCGAGGCAGAGGCGATTCGACCGCTGACGATGCCATCCGTATCTAGGCGGAATTGAACCGAGGGTTCACCTTGCAGTTCCATCACGTACACGAAACCGCGGCTCGTGCCCCACGCCGTCTTGGATGAATCGGGCGATTTTGTGGGCATCGCGAGGGTCGTTCCAGTCACACGCTCTTTGAATGGCAAACGCGTGGGGTCGTATAGAGGATAGCCTTCGACGGATCCGCCAATGATAGGGATGAGTGCGTAGTGGCCCGAATTCAGCGCTCCAAAAGCCGGTGCACCCAAGGTCTGCACCTCTTCGATGATTTCTCCGTTTTTCGCATCGACTTGAATTAGATTTGCACCGTTGACGACGGTGACATATTCTTCGTCGACTCCGAGGTTTGCGAAGGGCAGAGATGGACTTCCCACGGCAGCGATCCAGATCGGGGCTCCTGATTCTGCATTGCGGCATTCCAGAATTCCATCGCTGCCCACGGTGTAAAGGTTCACCCGCGGTGACGTTATGATTTTTATCTCGGCATCTATACCCCGTCTCTTCAGTCGGCGTATCTCATTACTGGCCAGACGCTCAGCTTCTTTGCGACCGATCTCGGCGCCGTTGATGCCAATTCGATTAGTTGGAATGCGAACGAGAGTTTTAGGCTCGAAAGTTGACCCGCCACCGGCTGCATCAGCCGTGGCACCTGGGGCAGCCGCCGCAGCTGCGGGTTGGGTTGTAACAATGGCAACGTATTCGTGCGGATTTTTCTGATGGACAAAGAGCTGTTGATCGCGAATCGATTGCGCACCCGCGGGGACGTGTACGTGGCGTGCCCACGCTTGCTCGAGCCCGAGTTGCGACATGGCATCGGGCGTCATCAACTCACCTGCCTGAGCGAGGGTGAAGCTGCAGGACAAAACAATACAAAGTGAAAATGCCAACAAACGGTTCATAATGAATCGCTTCCTTGGAACAAAAGCGGATGCCCACTGGGCGGCTGGAAAAGGGCTGTGGAACCCCGACACTCTATTCTAGTCGACTATCTGCGATTCAGCGAATGTTTGCTGGAACGGTTCTCAAACCTGTCGTCACGACGTTCCCGCTTTGGGAACTATGCCGATTGATCGGGTATTTTTGCCGCTATTTCAGCCCGTTTTTGCCCATCAGGAAGCCTCGGGGCCAGTTTGGCAGTTGGTGCGTTGCCAATTCACGATCCATTACGTGATAATCCTACCCCGGTCCTTTTCCCCACTCCATGCTCTGAAATACCCCATGACCGCAAATAATTCTGTTGGAAAGCACGTTTTGATGCTCGTAGGTGACTTTGTCGAAGACTACGAGGCGATGGTGCCTTTCCAGATCCTGCTATGTGCCGGACATCATGTTTCTACGGTATGCCCGGGTAAGTCCGCGGGGGATACAGTGGCGACCGCGATCCACGATTTCGAGGGTGACCAAACCTACAGCGAGAAACCTGGGCATCGTTTCGGCATCACCACCGATTTCGAGGGGCTGGATCCGAGCCAATATGACGCATTGGTCATTCCCGGTGGCCGTGCCCCAGAGTACCTGCGGCTCGATCCTCAAGTGCTGGAACTGGTTCAGCACTTTGGAAGCACGCAAAAGCCCATTGCTGCGATCTGTCATGGACCGCAGATTTTGGCCGCGGCGGGTTTGCTAAAGGACCGGGCTTGTAGTTGTTATCCGGCAGTTGCACCGGAAGTAACTGCAGGTGGTGGATCGTATGTTGAGCCAGCGGCAACGATGGACTCGGCGCACGTTGATGGTAATTTGGTGACCGCTCCAGCTTGGCCAGCCCATCCAGCCTGGATGCGATTGTTTCTTGATCTGTTGTCTTCCTGATCTGGACTCAGACGCAGTGCCCATCCAATCCGTGCAAGCCAATGAATGCACCGATTGTGAAACGTCCGTCACTGCAGGCCGGGAAAGTCAAACGCATTTACCACGCGAGTATGGGATCACCGATTATCGGGAGACCTGAATGCTCTGCTGGTTCATTCCGGCTGGCCATCTTTCCGCCCGGAACGGCGGTGGTGTTGGTTTGGATTTAGATTTGGGATTGGTGTAATGGGGCGTCTTCCATGTGTGTCGGGGACGCTACAATGCCCTGACGTTTGCTAAAACCCTCTGTTTAAGGATGCCTGATTCGGATGAGTACTGCCACGCTGCCGCCTCGCAAAGAAGTCAATCCTGGTGATTGTTGGGACCTCACAAGCTTGTGCGTGGATGACGCTGCCTGGGAAGTCGAGTTTCAGAAATTGGAAGAACGAATCCCGACTTATGAAACCTTTCGGGGTCGACTTTCTGAGTCCGCTGAAGTGTTGCATTCGGCATTGGTGTTCGATTGTGAGTTTGAGCAGACAGCCGAGCGTTTGGGAACCTATGCGTTTCTGAGGACAACGGAAGATCAAGCCGACAGTAAGTACCAGGCTATCAAGGCCCGCTACCAGAATTTGGCGGTCAGGGCCAGTCAGGCCGCCAGTTACATGCGGCCCGAGATCCTTGCGATCCCGGAGGAAACTATGTCTGCGTTGATGAGCGACGGGCGACTCGATTTGTATCGGCTGCTGTTGGAACGTCTGGTGCGTTATCGCCCGCACACGCTGAGCGATAACGAAGAGCGTCTGTTGGCGATGCAGGGTGAAATGGCATCAGCAGCGGGCAATGCGTTTCGGCAGTTGAATGATGCGGATCTTCGATTCGGTGAGATTCAGGACCACAACGACCGAACAATCGAATTGTCGCACGCGACCTTTGGGCAATTGTTGATCAGCCCTCAGCGAAAAGTGCGTCGCAATGCATTTGATCAGTACTACAGTCAGTTCTCTGCACATGAGAACACTCTGGCGGCGACTTTGTGCGGGAGCATTCAAAGGGATGTCTATTATGCCAAGGCTCGTGATTATTCCAGCAGTCTTGATGCAGCGTTGTTCCCCGACAACGTGCCGATTGATGTTTATAACAACTTGATCAGTGCGGTCCGGGCATCCTTGCCGAACGTGCACCACTACCTTGAAGTCAGACAACGGAAGATGGAACTGAAGGATCTGCATCACTATGACACCTATGTTCCGATTCTGAGTGATATCGAAAAACGTCATACGTGGGATGATGCGGTTGATGTGGTGCTTGAATCACTCGCACCTTTGGGCAGTGAGTACGTCGGTGTTTTGGAATCGGGTTTGCGTGGTCGATGGGCAGATCGCTATCCCAATCGTGGCAAGCAGAGTGGTGCATTCAGTTGCGGTTCGTTCGATGGCGATCCTTTCATCCTTATGAACTTCAAGCCGGAAGTGCTGAATGATGTTTTTACCCTGACCCACGAGGCCGGGCACTCGATGCACAGTTGGTATTCCTCGCGAAAACAGCCATTCGAATACTACAACTACACGATTTTCGTCGCAGAAGTTGCCAGCACTTTCAACGAGCAGTTGTTGACGAATCATCTGTTGAAGAATGCAACAGATGACAACGAGCGTGCTTATTTGATCAACAATGAACTCGACAGTATCCGTGCGACCGTGGTCAGGCAGACCATGTTCGCCGAGTTTGAGAAGGTGACGCATGAGATGGCAGAGGCTGGCGAACCACTGACGGTCGAGTCCTTTCGAAGTGTTTATCGCGGCCTGCTTGAGGTTTACTTTGGACCAGGGTTTGTGATTGACAAGACGCTGGAGTTGGAGTGTTTTCGCATTCCCCACTTCTATAGAGCGTTTTATGTCTACAAGTACGCGACTGGTCTGAGTGCTGCGATCGCGTTGTCAACAAGGGTACTGTCGGGTGGTGAGCAGGAACTGAGCGACTACCTTGCATTTCTATCAGGTGGTTGCAGGAAGGACCCACTTGACCTGCTGAAAGATGCCGGTGTCGACATGACGAGTCCTGGACCAGTAGCAACTACCTTGAAGAGATTCGGCGATTTGACCGAAGAGCTTGATCGCTTGCTGTGAGCCACTGATTCCTGAATGCCCACGATCTGGCGTTGGCCGCTGCTCGCTTGGCTTCCGCTGACCGCTCGCTTGGCTTCCGCTGACCGCTCGCTTGGCGGAGGTCCTGCAGCGTCATGGTCCACCACCGCTGTGGAAGCGGCCCGTCACTCTCGGCACGCTGGTACACATCCTGCTTGAACAGCAGGTTTCACTTGATTCAGAACGGGCGACATTTCAGCGTCTCAAGTCAGCCTGCGATGGGCGTGTTACTTCAGAGAAGGTTGCTCCGTAGGGCGAAGCATCGCTTCGGCAGCTCGGTTTCACGAGGCATGAAGCCCGCTACGCTACCGCCTTGGCAGCCGACGTCGCTGGTGGACGGTTTCGGATCGGAAGTTTGCGGCATTTGGATAATGACGGTGTTCGAGCAAGCATCACCGCACGGTTGGGGTTTGGGAATTGGTCCACAGATGTGTTTCTGCTGATGGCGCTGGCTCGACCTGACGTGTTTCCGGTCGGTGACCTTGCTGTGATCAAGGGGATGCATGAGCTTGATGGCGGTTGCTACGAAAGTGCTGACGCAGTGATTGCTCGGGCCTCGTACTGGCGGCCCTGTCGGAGTGTTGCTACCCGCCTGATTTGGCAGCTTTATCTCGCCAATCGGAACCGGCTGGAACAGATCACGGGCTAGACGATTGTTGCCTTGCTGCCGGGCACAGCAACCGGGTAGCGACCATCCACATCGGGTTGTACCGGAGCGTTGTCATCAATGCTCAGCAACGTGTCGGTGTCAGCAAGTTGGATCTGGCTGTAGAACGCGTTGTCCCATTTTACGACTTTGCCGCTGTAGGTTGCCATGCGTCCCATGATCGCAGTCATTGTGCTGTACGCGCCGTAGTCTCCCTCGTTTGGCAAATCGCCTCGACGCAGAGCGGCGAAGAAATCGTGCTGTTCCTGTTGCCATCCCTTGCCACGAATCTCGCTGCTTTCACTCTCCCACAATTTCTTCCCTGCACGATCTCGGATGACTGCCTGGCTGATATCGGCGGAACCACTTGTGCCATGGACGTGTTCGCTTACGCTGTTCCAACATCCTTGGATATGTCGGCACTGACTCAGAAGTTTCAGGCCGCTGGCGTAGGTGTATTCGACCATGTGATGGTCGAAAATTTGCCCGTGGTCGGATCCGTTGCGGACTTCACGACCACCCACACCTTGAGCTTCGACAGGGTAGCCTTGGGCAACCCAATTGATCACATCCAGATTGTGTATGTGTTGTTCGTCGATGTGGTCACCGCACAACCAGGTGAAGTAATACCAGTTGCGTAACTGGTACGCGAGTTCGGTCTGGTTGCGTTTGCGTGGGCGGACCCAAACTCCACTACCATTCCAATACGCCCGGGCAAACATCAGATCGCCGATGACTCCCTGATGCAAACGCTCAACGCACTCTTGATAGCGGAGTTCGTGTCTTCGTTGCAGCCCAACCTGCACCGCAAGACCTTTTTGTTTCGCTCTCTGGTTGGCAGCCAGAATTCGGCGCACGCCTGTCGCATCAGTTGCGACCGGCTTTTCCATGAAAACATGCTTGCCGGCGTCGACTGCAGCCTCGAAGTGCTGCGGACGGAAGCCCGGTGGACTCGCCAAAATTACGAAATTGGCATCACTGTCCATGACTTGTTTGTAGCCATCGAGGCCTGCAAGGCGGCGATCATCGACGTCGACTTTGTTTGGGTGCACGCCTTTGATGGTGCGATAGGCTGTTTGCAGGTTGTTCTTGAACGCGTCGGCCATCGCGACGAGCTTGACGCCTCCGCCTAAGGTATTGAGTGCCTGAATCGCTGCGCCCGTGCCGCGTCCTCCGCAACCAATCAGACCTAACTTGATCGTGTCGTTCCCAATCGCGTGTGCCGATTGAGCGACGCTCAGCGTACTTCCGGCGATCGCCCCGCCAGCCAGCATCATGCCACCATTCTTAATGAAGTTGCGACGTGAGGGACTTGTCTCCCGCTCGGGTTTGGCCGGGGCTACGCTGGGTTTGGGATTCGGCATGGGCGGTAGTGTAACGGCGTGCGAAAGGCTGTTGTGCAAAGGGCTGTCCGTGAACTGGGTGGCCAGAGATCTCTGAATCCGTCGTTCTCAGAATTCCGTGGAGTTTGTCTTGGGGACGCTCTGTCAGTGAGGCTCTGGTGTACCGCTGGCTCTGGTGTACCGCTGGAACTGGTGTACCGCTGGAACTGGTGTACCGCTGGAACTGG
>JAPKCI010000042.1 GCA_028823035.1 Rubripirellula sp. | reverse complement strand
CCCCGGCTTCAAAACCCCGGCTTCAAAACCCCGGCTTCAAAACCTCAGTTCCAACCCAGGGTTGAAGGACTTTGGGGATCCGGATACTTCCATCGGCACACTGATTGTTTTCCAAAATCGCAATCATGGCTCGACCAGTTGCAACGGCGGTGCCGTTTAAAGTGTGGACGAACTCGGTCCCTTTCTGGCCCACTTTTTTGAAACGCACACCTAAACGTCGTGCTTGATAGTCGGTGCAGTTACTGGTGCTCGTGACTTCACCCCAAGCACCACCGTCACCACGACCGGGCATCCAGGCCTCGAGATCAAACTTTCGATAAGCAGGTCCACCAAGGTCCCCTGTTGCCGTATCGATGACGCGATAGGGTACTTCCAACGCATCAAAGATTGCGCACTCATAGTCCCGCATTTTCAGATGCATGGCATCACTTGATTCGGGTGACGTGAAGGCAAACATCTCAACCTTGGTAAACTGGTGAACCCGATAAAGCCCTTTGGTGGCTCGCCCGGCAGCCCCCGCCTCAGTGCGGAAACAATGGCTTAATCCGCAAAGCAGCACAGGCAACTGTTCAGCATCAAGTGTCTGCCCGGCCAACATTCCGCCAAGGGTAATCTCAGCCGTTCCCACCAAATTCAGCTCCGAATTCTCAACGCTATAGATTTGAGTTTCCGGACCACGAGGTGTGAATCCAATACCCTTGAGGATTGAAGTCAGGGCCAAATCCGGCGTGGTGATCGGCGTGAACCCTTGCTCAGACAGAAAACTGATGGCGTACTGCTGCAAGGCAAGATCAATGCGTACGGCTGCATTCTTGAGGTAGTAAAACCCGGCACCGGCGACCTTGGCTCCGGCCTCAAAATCAAACAGATCATGCTTCACTCCCAGGTCCACGTGATCAAGAATTTCGAAGTCAAACTCTGGCTTGGGTGATTTCCCGAATGACAATTCTTTTGCATCATCTTCACCACCGGTGGGAACTTCGGGATGGGTCAGATTGGGAATTGCCACCTGCAACTCGACAATTGTCGCATCAAGCTGATCGCGTTCACGCTGCGCCGTGTCTTTCTGGAGCCTGAGTTCGCGTCCCTGCTCGATCAGGGCATTGCGTTGGTCGGCATTCTCTGCCTTGGGGATCTGTTTGCTGGTTTCATTGGCCTGACGGTTGAGGTCTTCGGCAAGTTTCAGCTTTACCAACCGTTCAGTTTCCAACGAAATGATCTGGTCAATGTCACAATCAGCGGCGCGCCGCTGACAATTTTCGCGAACCAGATCTGCGTTTTGGATGATAAATTTTCGATCGAGCATGGATCACTTGCTGAGTTAGTTGAGTTTACCGATTTCGTCCCACAGAATCGCCGAGGCCCGAATGCCTCGATGATAGTCTTCCACCCGAAACTTCTCGTTCGGGCTGTGAGCATTGTCGTCTGACAACCCCCATCCAAGTAACAGACAATCACATCCGAGGACTTCTTGGAAGCGGGTAACGATGGGAATTGAACCGCCTTCGCGGATAAGCACTGGCAAGACCCCAAACGCGGACTCGATAGCCCGATTCGCCGCATGGACAAAACGACTGTCCGTTGAAGCCAACATCCCAGGTGCGCCATGATCTGGTTTGAGCGTCCAACGCACTCCGGGAGGGGAATGATTTTTCAGGTGCTGCTCAACCGAGGCAGTCACTTTACAGGGATCCTGATCCGGGACGAGCCGAAAACTGAATTTTGCCGTAGCTGATGCCGGGATAATCGTCTTGACTCCTTCGCCCTGATGTCCGGAGGTCAGACCGTTGACGTCAAACGTGGGACGAGCCCAGCGACGCTCATCGGTTGTGTAACCTTTTTCGCCAAACAGGGACTCGACCCCAATGGCCAAGGCGAATTGCGGGTCATCCTGAGGCAACTCACTCCATTGCCGTCGCTCTTCGTCACTCAAATCCTGCACCTTGTCGTAATAGCCTGGTAGCTGCACGCGGCCCTCGCCATCAACCATGGTGCCGAGCATTTGACATAACGCAATAGCTGGATTCATCACCGCACCACCGAACGATCCACTGTGTAGGTCCTGACTGGGCCCAGCCACTGTCAACTCGTAGGTTGCGATCCCACGCAACCCATAGGTGATCGCGGGCTGACCATCAGAATACTGGCCACTGTCACTAATCACGACACAATCGCAAGCCAGTTTTTCGCTCAGTTCGGGCAGCATTCTCTCCAAATTCTCACTCCCGACCTCTTCCTCTCCCTCAATCAGGAACTTGATCTGAAGAGGTAGTGAGTTGCCGCTGGCCAACCAATCGCAGACACTTTGGACGTGAGTGAGAACCTGTCCCTTATCATCCGTGGCCCCACGAGCGTAGATATTCCCATCCCGGATGGTCGGCTCAAAGGGTCCGCTGACCCATTCATCGAGTGGCTCGACGGGCTGAACGTCGTAGTGTCCATAAACCAGTACCACAGGAGCCCCCTCAATTTCTGGCGATTGCGCAAAAACCATGGGGTGGCCTTGGGTGGGCAGAATTTCAACCTCCAAACCAGCCTGCTGGAGCTTGTCAGCAACCCAGGTTGCTGCCTGTTTTACCTCAATAAGACGGGAACTATCACTGCTGACGCTGGGAATTCTCAGCCATTCCATCAGCTCCTCCAGATGCCGGGGAGCAGAATCAGCAAGTTGGTTCAGAAACTCGTTGGGAGCAGACATTGCGGTAAAGCCTCGTCGTTTTATGCAATTCAGGACTGCCGATGGGCAGCCGTTCGCGCTACAATATACGCGCTTCGCTGCAGGGGAGAATCACCTTTCTTTTTCCAGCGATCTATCAGGTTGAAACGTAAGGAGCATGATCCGCAATGGCCGATCAGCAAACAATGGTTGCCGAACCACAAGTCGACATCAAAAAACAGCAGAAGAATACCCCAAAAAAGCAACCACGCTTCCACGTGATTCTGTGGGATGATTCCGACCACAGCTACGATTATGTTGTGTTGATGATGAAACAGATTTTTCGTCATCCGATCGAGTCAGGGTTCCAAATCGCGAAGGAAGTCGATGCCAGTGGGCGGGCTATCTGTCTGACCACATCTCTGGAACACGCCGAATTGAAGCGTGATCAGATTCGTTCCTTCGGGAAAGATGATCTGATCGCCCGCTGCAAGGGCAGCATGTCGGCCACCATCGAGTCCGTCAACGAGTGATACCGGCCCCATGACTGCCAAACTTCGCGTCGCGACACTCGGTTGCAAAGTCAACCAGTATGAAACCGAACTGGTTCGACAGGGTCTGCAGCGCGCCGGCTACACCGACTGCGAAGCCTCCGAAACAGCCGACGTCTGCATCGTGAACACATGCACCGTTACGTCGGAAGGTGATTCCAAGAGTCGACAAGTTGTACGAAGGCTCAATCGCCAAAATCCCGATGCGAAAATTGTCGTCATGGGTTGCTACGCGACACGGGCCCCCGAAGAAGTGGCGGAACTCCCCGGTGTTACAGAGGTCGTCACTGACAAACGTGAATTACCCGATCTCATGTCCCGCTTTGGCGTCATTGATGTTCCCACGGGCCTTGATGGGTTCTCCGGTCGTCACAGAGCCTATGTCAAAGTCCAAGATGGTTGCTTGCTACGGTGCAGCTACTGCATCATTCCACACGTCCGGCCCAAACTGACCAGTCGACCCCATCAGCACATCATCGATGAGGTGAGCCGACTGACAGAGGCAGGACACCGCGAAGTCGTTCTGACTGGAATTCATCTTGGACACTATGGCGTTGATTGGAATCGCAACAAACCAAAAGATGAGTGGGTCCGACTGGCACATCTTCTCCGCGACCTGTGCAAATTACCGGGCAACTTTCGAATTCGGCTCAGTAGTATCGAAGCCACGGAAGTTACTCGTGAGCTGATTTCGGTCATGCGGGATCACGCCGACCGAATTGTCCCGCATTTGCATCTCTGTCTGCAAAGCGGAAGTGACCCGGTTCTTCGACGAATGAGACGTCGTTGGGGAACCAGGATGTTTCTTGATCGCTGTCGACTGCTGAAAGAATCACTGTACTTGCCAGCCATTACAACCGATGTCATTGCCGGGTTTCCCGGTGAGACAGAAGATGAGTTCGAACAGACACTGGCAACCTGCCGGGAAGCCGGTTTCTCAAAGATTCATGCATTCCCATTCAGCCCTCGACGCGGCACGCCGGCTGCTGACATGCCAGATCAGATTAACAAAAGTCTCCGCAGTGAGCGTGTCAAACGCCTCATCGAACTGGAAACCGATCTTCGGACCGACTACTACCGGCAACTGATTGGATCAAAGCTCGAATTACTCGTTGAATCTTCTCGCAATCTGATCGCCATCGAGAAGAACCTGCAACTCGCTCACTGTCGGACTACAAATTTGGCAGGCTTTCCCACCGATCAATTACTGCGTGGCACCACCTGTCGGTATGCCTCAGGAGAATTATTGGTGCCGACGAAGCAGGATCCCAAGGCCGCTGAATCATCTTCGAATTTGTCGGTCGGTGAGCTAATCTCAGTCGTTGTGGCAGAAGCCAACAGCGAAAAGTTGACACTGCGGTTGTCGAACTGATCCCCACAGACAAACTGGCGGTGGTAACCCAAGGTCGATCGATTTACTCATCCTGTCCGGTTACACGCATTTTGTCCCGGGCGCGGGCCAGCACCGGACCGATGCTATTACGGGCAAGACCAGTTGCCTGACTGATCTCCTCATAGGATTTTCCCTCGAGGTGATACATGCGAACGACGGTTGACTCACGCTGTTCGAGCCGCAACAACAACTTTTCTACCTCTTCCGCGTTCTCCATCCGCTTCGGAAATTCATCATTCACAAGTGGTTCAGGTGGCACAGCGGCTTGAATTGATTTTCGCGCCGTCTGCAGACGACGAATGACTACCCGGCGTGAAATCACCGTCAAATAGGTGGCCAATGAGCAATTCCTGCGAAACCGTCTGAGCACAGAAAAATCATCCGCGATCAATACGAGAAAAACTTCGGCAACCAAATCATCTCGGCTGGATTGATCAAGCTTGATCCCGCGTGACTCCGCAACGTGATTGGCGACATGCACCACCAGCCCGAGAAATCGGTCGGCAAAATTTTGCCAAGCCCGCGGTGCCCGATCAAGGCAACGCTGCAACAACTCGCGATCGAAATCGGAAAGACTCACGCCAAAATTTCCAAAGGCGGAAAGAAATGGCTGCGAGAAACTCAGCCAATTGAAAAGCCGCTGCGTCTGGAACCGTTTTCCGTGCCCAGAAAAGACAAAACAGCCCACTAACTCTGGAAGACGCGGTCGCCCGACAAGCTTCATAGTAAGTACGGAAGGCCGCTATCGCAAGCTTTCCAATGCCTTCGACACTTCTATCCCCCCATTTGGAGAATCGCTACTTTTGGTTTCTAACGGCAAACTGGTTTTGCCACCGACCTGTTTGTGACCTAGATTTTCTCTGAGCTAAAACTACGTCTCTTACGACACTTGACCTAACCGTTATGACGGACACAAACCCTACAGAAACACAGAACCAAACCGAGATACTCGGTGACTCCTCCATTCAGGCGGTCGAAATTGGGCAGCAGCGTGTCAGGCGTTTATTGGCAGGTTTGCAAAAAGCGACACCCTCGACTATGGATTCGTCTTCGACCAAAGTTGAACGATTCGAGAACGAATTGGCATTAGTCCGTCTTGGGATGGCCGCTTCTTTGTTTTACGCACTGAGAACCAAACACGCTCCCACTGCGGCACACTGTCTGAGGGTTGCCATCAGTTGCTCAGCTTGGGCCGAGCGATTGGGACTCGATGACGCGACCCGGGATCGGGTGGAAGTGGCGGCATTGCTGCATGACGTCGGGAAAATTGGTATTCCTGACCGCATCTTGCGGAAACCCGGCAAGCTAACAGTCGACGAACAGTTGATCATGGACAGATCCGTACAGCATGGACTGGGAATCCTGCGGGGATGCACAACGGACACCGCCTTACTTGATATTTTTTTTCATGCCAACAGTTGGTATGAGGGTCGCCGAGACACCGATGGTCCCACCGGTAAAGCTCTGCCGCTGGGTTCCCGGATGCTTGGAATTGCTGACGCGTTCGACTCCATGACCACCGATTCGGTCTATCGCAGGGCGATGAGTCGCGAACGAGCCATCCAGCAACTGATTAATTGCAGTTGCAAGCAATTCGATCCTGAACTTGCTCTCGACTTCAACCATATGCTTGAGGACCGCCCAGAAATGCTTCAGGGCGCGATTCTAAATCGTTGGCTACAACAGTTGCAAAAAGAAAGCAGCAATGCCTTCTGGTTTGCCAACCCTGCCGCGGATGATGTCGAAACATCGCACAGTGACAATTTATTTTACAAGGAACTGGTTTCACATTTGCACGATGCTGTCGTCTTCACTGACAGCGTGGGTACGATCGGGCAATGGAACACCATGATGGAAAAACTCACAGGTATGAGTGCTAATTCCATCCTCGGACAAACGTGGAGTAATGAATGCATCCGACTTCGTGAGCAGGACACGTCACGTAAAGAAAACGGTAGTTTGGTTGATGAATGCCTTAACAGCGGGCAGATAATCTCTCGCTCGATGATAATCGAGCGTCCAGGCTCAGAGCCAATTCCGGTTCATGTTCAGGCCATGCCAGTAACGGGACCAGAACCAGGAATCTATGGAACGACGCTGATCTTTCGCGATTTGTCTGACCAGACCAATCTGGAGGAAAAGCTTGAGTCGCTTCATCAGCAAACCACAACAGACATCCTCACAGGTGTTTCCAATCGGGCACACTTCAACTCGGTGTTGGAAGACCTGACGGCCAAGGCGTGCAAAGGCGGCCCCTGTTTCAGCTTGATCATTTGCGACATCGATCACTTCAAACGAGTCAACGACGTACACGGTCACCCCGCAGGCGACGAGGCTTTGATCAGCTTTGCAACCGTCCTGAGCGTCAACAGCCGAGATGACGATCTGGTCGCCAGATACGGCGGAGAGGAGTTCCTCGTATTGGCAGCCAAATGCGACAATGCAACTGCAGCAGGAAGAGCCGAAACCATGCGTCAGGCAGTCGAAAACACGCCCATCTCAAGTCTGGGTGGTGAAGTCGTCACCGCAAGTTTTGGTGTCACTGAGTTTCAGGCTGGTGACACACACGAGACGGTTTTGTCGCGAGCCGACCGAGCTTTGCTGAAAGCGAAGGATAACGGTCGAAACAGGGTAATCCAGCTTGGATCCGGCAGCCTAGCAATCCCACGGCAATCAGCCCCCAAAAGGGGTTGGAAAAGCTGGTTCAATTCGCAAAGCAAAGCGAGAGAAAACGAGTTTGACATTGTGACCAGTGTGCCGGTTGATTTGGCAATCGAAAAACTGCGTGGATTCATTGCCGATCATCAGGCGGAAATCATCAATGTGGATGAAAATCACGTGTCGCTGCGTTTAAATGCGATCTCGCCCCTGGCGGGACGGCGACGAGCGGACCAGCAGATCTCTTTGCGAGTTGAAATGACTCTCAGCGAGGTAGCTATCGAAAATGCGAACGCATACACGCCCAGCAAAACGAATGTCCACATTTCTCTGCAGCCGATCCGTAACCGGGATCGCCGAAACGCGGCGTTAACGGCCTGTTTTGAGCAGGTCCGAGATAGCCTCAAAAGCTATCTGATGGGGCAGATTCTGGATAACACAGCGGGTTAACCACTTGCGATCGCTAGCCGGCTCGCTATCGTTCTGAGACAGTTAATCATTCCGCCCCGCATACGGAGTTGTCCTACGATATGGCCTACACACTACCTTCCCTCGCGTACGCCTACGATGCACTCGAACCGCACATTGATGCAAGAACGATGGAGATCCACCACACCAAGCATCATCAGGCCTACATCA
This sequence comes from Rubripirellula sp., assembly GCA_028823035.1. Taxonomy (GTDB): domain Bacteria; phylum Planctomycetota; class Planctomycetia; order Pirellulales; family Pirellulaceae; genus Rubripirellula. Next base: position 27,207 of record JAPKCI010000042.1, on the reverse strand, counting down.
ACAAGGTGAATGACGCGATCGCAGGTACGGAACTCGAGGAAAAAGCAATCGAGGATTTGGTTTCAGATTTGGCGAGCGTTCCATCTGAGAAACTTGGAGCAGTTCGCAATAACGGAGGTGGTCATGCAAACCACTCCTTGTTCTGGACTGTCATGGGCCCCGGCAAAGGGGGCTCACCTGCTGGAGATCTCGCATCGGCAATCGATGGTGCGTTTGGCTCGCTGGACGCGATGAAAGAACAGTTCGCCGCAGCAGCTGCAACTCGCTTTGGAAGCGGTTGGGCTTGGTTGTACGTGGATGGTGGGGTTCTGAAAGTCGGCAGCACCGCCAACCAGGACAGTCCTCTGATGGGCGCGGATGTCGCCGGTATCGGTGGCACCCCAATCCTTGGATTGGACGTCTGGGAGCACGCTTACTACCTGAACTACCAAAACCGCCGTCCCGACTACGTTTCGGCGTTTTGGGACGTGGTAGACTGGGATGCAGTCGCCGCCCGTTTAGCTGCTGCTTAGCCAGTCGCTGGCGGACATTGAGTGAGTACACACAAAAGGGTTGTTTGGAAACAACCCTTTTTTCGTCACACGACACTCAACTGGCGGGATTGGGCGGCTAGAATCAGTGGGTCCAGCATAGAATCCCACCTCGCTTCCACCGACTCAACCGCCCCACTCACGAGCGTTTCATGCCGCAAAAAACAACTGGATCCTCCCGTCGTGATTTCCTTTCCCGACTAGCTACTGTAACCGCTGTAACAGCGTTGCCGAGCCCCTCCTACGCGAGTCCCAATGACCGCATGAAGGTCGCGTTTATCGGAACAGGGGGGCGTGGTGGCGGAAACCTGCAAACCATCGCCGGCACCAAAACCATCGACGTTGTGGGACTCTGTGATGTGGACACCCGATTCCTGACCAACGCGGGGAAAAAATTTCCCGAAGCAAAGCAATTTCAAGACTTCCGAAAACTTTACGACGCAATAGGTAATGACATCGATGCAGTCGTTGTCAGTACTCCCGAGCACACACACGCCTACGCGACCATGCCCGCGTTGCAACTCGGCAAGCACGTCTATTGCGAGAAGCCGTTAGCCTACAACATCGATGAGACCCGACGCATCACTGAGGCTGCTGAAAAGGCGGGGGTTGCAACCCAGATGGGGACGCAGATCCATGCATCCAAGAACTACCACCGCGTTGTTGAACTGATTCAAAGCGGTGCGATTGGTGATGTCAGCGAAGCACACGTGTGGGTATCTCGCGCTTGGGGGCTGCAAAGTCAAGACGAAGCAAATCGGCACAAAGATCGAGCCTTTGTTTCCCAGCGGCCAAAGGAAGCGATCACACCACCAGATTACCTGAATTGGGACCTTTGGCTGGGACCAGCGCCCTACCGACCATTTCATCGCGTCTATTTCCCGGGTCCAAAGTGGTACCGCTGGTGGGACTTTGGTAATGGAACGATGTCAGATCTGGGTAGTCACTGGAATGACCTTCCGTTCTGGGCACTGCAACTCGACGCACCACGCACGGTGGAAGCCATTGGTCCACCACCGCACCCTGAAATCGCGCCCGCGTCCATGACCGCCGTGTACGAGTATGACGCTCGCAACATACCGGACGTCGGCCAACTCCCGCCCGTCACTCTGACTTGGCACCAAGGAACACACAAACCCGAAATTTGGAAACAGGGTGGTATTCCAAAGTGGGGCAGCGGTGTGTTGTTCGTCGGCTCCAAAGGAATGCTGTTGTCTGATTACAGTAAGCATCTCCTTTTACCTGAGAATGACTTCAAAGATTTCACCCCCCCGACCCCTTACTTGCCGGTTCCGGCAGGACACCATCAGGAATGGCTCTCTGCATGCAGGGGTGACACAACCACCAGCAGTCCATTCAGCTACGCAGGCCCTCTGACAGAAGCAAACCATCTCGGAAATGTGGCCTACCGCGTTGGTAAAAAGATCCAATGGAACACGCAAACCATGGAGTGCGTTGATTGCCCAGAAGCGGAGCCATTTATCCGACGCGAACCAAGGCCCGGCTGGTCGCTCGGTTAGCACTCGGAAGCTATGCCGCTGCAATGTGTGCACCTGGGTAAGCGGAAATTGCGAACCGCAAACGCGAGAACCCCAATCAACCCGCGGTGTGAAGAAAATCTGATTAGTAAGAATCTAACGATCAGCTGAAGATTGCGTCCGCGGCAACCGATGAACAGCAGAGGGGGTGGAGGAATTGCGCTTCAACCCCTGCGCTGGTAATCCTGTGAAACTCAATTTTCTGGGCTCCGCCCTGATCGTGCTGCTCGTACTGGTAGGCACTCTGGGATGTTCACTCTTCCCCGTGACTTACCACCAAGAACAGATTCACAATCCTTTTCCCCAAGTCCAGCGTGTCGCAGTTCTGCCCTTTTATAACCAGAGCGACAACCCGACCGTCGATACAGAGGTGGTCGCTGAAAAATACTACGCGGCTTTGCAGGCAATTCCCGGCTTCGAAGTCCTCCCTGTCGGTGTCACCAAAACGCAATGGCTGATCTACAGTCAACAACATGGTGAACCGGTGACCGGTGAGCATTTCCAAGATTTGGCCCAGCAAATGGGGGTTGAAGCCTTGGTCATCGGGTCAGTGACTGACTTTGATGCCTATTACCCACCCAGAATGGCGATGACCGTCCATTGGTATGCGGCGAATGCGGGTTTCCACCCGATTCCCAACGGATATGGCCTTCCGTGGGGCACTCAGCAGGAAGAGGACATCCCGGCCCGTATCGTTCGAGATACGCAATTCGACATGGCCCGCAGTCAACTTTCAACGCAAACCCCCGCACCGGACGCATCTCGGCAAACCAATCTGCTACGTGACAGGGAGCACCGTCCCAACGAGTCGGCAATTGCCTTGGCTTCGGGCGAGTTGGAAGCATTACCTGCGGATGGAGCGTCCAGCCTCAAGACGGACAGCAACGGCAACACCCTTCCGGGTCAGGACTTGCAGGGTGACTATGGCATGATGCAGGGGATCAGCCCGCTGCTGCCACAACATTGGCCCAACCCCACCGACCTCATCCCCGATCCTCCATCGCCAGAACGTCCGCTGATGATTGTCAATCACGAGCCGATACTGAGCCATACCCGAATCTATCGCGGAGATGACCCTTATTTTACAGAACGGCTCGCAAACCACATCGAGTCTTCAGATGATGCACGTCCGGCAAGCTGGCAGGGTTACTTAAAACGTAGCGATGATTTCATTCATTTCTGTTGTCACCTGCACATCACAGAAATGCTCGAATCTCGAGGTGGAAGAGAGGAAAGCGACCTCATCTTTCGGTGGCCACTGAGCCGATATTGAGCCGTGGCAGGTAGAAATACCTGCGTGATACACCGCTCAACGCTTCGGGACAGCCGCCACGATGGATAAAGAAGTCAACGTACTTGCGTTGGTCAAAGGGGAAGAGAAATTCATCTTTCTTTTCGATGACGAAAATCGGGACGAAACTCTTCGACAACTCGCAAAATTTGCCGCTGACCCGGAACTTGATTTCGGCTGGTACGACGCCGCAATGTTAAGTCACAAAATCCGCGAATCGGTCCCAAGCGACGACGACGTGTTGGCGAGTCAAGAATTTGACAGTCTGTCCATGGATGACTTTCATTAATCGATGCGAAGTGGAATTGCTCAATTTCTTCGATATCTCGCCACCGAACGTAATGCTTCGGACCTGACCATCAAAGCCTATCGGGAAGACATGTTTGGGCTGGTCGATTGGCTTGAAACATCCCGGGGCAGTGTTCCCAAACCTGACGCTCTTTCGCCTCAGGATCTCCGAACATTCCAAGCCGCTCTGCAGGAGGCCGGATACGCGAGAACAACCATTTCTCGCAAACTAGCGTCGCTGCGAAGCTTCTACCGTTTCGCCATGCGACAAGGAATCGCAAAGGACAACCCAGCGAAACCACTTCGTAATCCGCGGCAACAACGCAAATTGCCGCTTGTCCTGTCCACTGCGGAAATTGGCCGCCTACTTTCCGCCCCGCCGCCAGATGAGGTTTCAGGTCTCAGGGATCGCGCCATCCTCGAAACCATGTACTCCGCAGGACTGCGGGTCAGCGAACTCGTTGCTTTACGTGATGGCGACTTTGAAGAGTCTGAACAAGTCATTCGTGTTCGCGGAAAGGGCCGAAAAGAACGCATCAGCCCGCTTGGTTCATTTGCCATCAAAGCTGTCAAGCGGTATCGCAGCAAGCGGATTCGCCATCCAAAGACAGAGGCTCTGGGTCGGCATGCACCGGTGTTCGTAAATCGCTTTGGTCGCATCCTGACGACCAGGAGCGTTGGTCGAATGCTTGAAAAGCACATCGCAATCGTAGGCCTCGACTCGCGCATCAGCCCGCATTCACTCCGACACAGTTTCGCAACACATTTGATGGACCGGGGTGCTGATATTCGAAGTGTCCAGGAACTGCTCGGTCACAGGAGTCTTGCTACCACGCAAATTTACACACACATCAGCGCAGCCAATCTTCGCCAGGTCTATGAGCGGGCCCACCCAAGAGCCAACTAGCTTCCGTAATACTTGCGTGCCAGCCTCTCTGGCGAGACACCCAACAAATACGAAAACTGGATTGACCAATTTCTCAATGTTTGGCGGAGAATGCCCTGTTTTTCCCAACGGCGTGCGTCAATCGTGATGGGACCGTTCAGAAGAACTGGCTTCGTAAGCTTGCGAAGCCTCTGCGAGAGTTCCACGTCCTCCATCAAAGGAATTTCGGCGAATCCCCCCAATTTCCGAAAGAGCGAACTTCGCACAAAGATCGCTTGATCCCCGAACGGCATTTTCCTCCACCGGACACGCCAAGCGTTACCCCACTCAATCAGACGATACATCTGACGGTGCGAATCAATATGCTGCCGAAACGCACCCCAGCTTGCGTCCTCGTGATCACAGATTTGCTCGAGAGCCCCTGCTGCCAACTCGTTGTCCGCGTGCAGAAACAGAATGAAATCCCGCTCTGCCAACTGAGCGCCTGAATTCATCTGAATGCCCCGTCCAGGCAAGGATCGCACAACTTTGGATGCGCCCGACTCAGCTGCGACTTCAAAGGTCCGATCATGGCTGCCACCATCCGACACAATGATGTCAGTCGCCCCCGCGCAAAGTGCCGAACGGACTGATCGGGCAAGCGACGTTTCTTCATTGAGCGTGGGAATAACGATCGTGATATCAGCAGGCGTCATACCAACTGGGCATCGCGGTAGCGAACATAAGCAATCGGACCGACAAGAATCAGTGGGAACCAGGCAGCCATGGGGGGTGAAAACCATAGCCCGTTAGAACCCATCGCATTTCCCAATGTTTTCACCATGAAGAATCCGAGAACCGTAAACATGGCTACACCGATCATGACAAATAGATTGCGTTCATTTCGGTTAATCACGATCGGTAGTCCCAGCAAGATCAGTCCAAAGTCGAGCGGCACACGCACGATTCTTTCATGAAGCAGGACCTGCAAATCAAGCGAGTTATGGACTGCGGGATTACGCACTCGGCTCATCAGTTCTGCAACGGACGCTCTCGTCTTTGCACTGGCGTTCGTTTGCAAAAATTCTGTTCGTACGGAAGTTGTGAAAAAGCATTGCCCAGGCTCCAACCATGGATAATCCTTTCTGGTCAACAAAATCATCCGGTCTTCCAGCCCTAATGACGGGATGGCATCAATGTCCTCTGGAAACTTAACCTCCTTCAGCAGGTAGCCGCATCCATGATTCTCATCAGCTTCCATCCAGCGAGCAGTGCCTGCCGTCAACAGATCACCAAATCCAGTGTAGTTGCCGTCAAGACGAAAACTGGGATCGCGAATCAGCTTTTGTTTTGCTATCAGACCACCGCCGTCCAAAAAAACCCGATTCATATAGTCCATCTGCGGAGTGATGCGTTCCTCCTTATTACCAGAGACATTCTTCGCTTTACCAGATAGAGCATTGCGATAGTGGGGCAAAACAAATTCACGGTTGGCCAATTGCACAAGGATGATGATCAAACTCGCGTAAACCATGGGTCGAAGAATCCGACCATGCGAGATACCGGCTGATAATATTGCTGTCAATTCACCCGTGCGCCGCAGCCAACCCACTGTGAACAGAAAAGCCATCAGCGTGGTGATCGCTCCCGTCATATCAAACAACAGCAACATAAACGGGCCATAAAATCGCAGCATGACCGCCAATAGACCACCTTGCTGCTGCCCCTGACGCAACAGATCATCCATATTCGTAAAGGCGTGAAACACCACAAAAATGCCCGCGATCGAGCAAAAGCAAATCAGCGTCGTTCTGAGAAACAGGACGAGAATGTAACGGTCGATCTTGGTCACAGGAGCCGTGCTGACGATGATGATGACTGGAGTTTCGATCCCAGCTAACTATCGGACAATCCCGGCCTCCAAAGCAAGACCGTTGCTCAATCTGCGATTTCTGCATGCCTTGCCGTGGTGCTGGGTCAGCCACGCCTTGCTAGGTGTTCTGGAGAGGAGCCACTCTGGGTCAACCTGCAGCTCGCGATTGACTGCTAATACCGGCAGCGCCTAAAAAACTACGATGATCGTGACTAAACTGCTAGCATTAGAAAAAGAGACAGTGTTTTTGTCCCCGAAATTTTTATCCCCGAATAAAGAGCAGATCAATAACTTGGCAGAGCGAGGCTTGAATCAAGCACGTCAACGACTCAAGAAGAGCAAAGTGACAGCAAGCACGCGGATGATTCTTCTATGTAACGATCAGCGTGAGGCTGGATGCGCCAGTGTCCAGCAAATGACTGCATCGTGGAAATACCTGAAGAGGCGTCTGAAGGAGGAGGGTTTGTCACAACGTGGAGGTATCGCTCGCCTTGGCATGCAGTGCTGCGGCGTTTGCAAAGCTGGACCGATCGCCATGATTGTTCCGGACGGCACTTGGTACGGACGGTGCACACCCGAGGTTTTGGAGCGGATCATTCAGGAACATCTGGTCGGTGGCCAAGTCGTGGAAGAGTTTGTGATTGGAGAGCAGTTTTTTTCGGGTTCAAAGGATTCAGATACGGCCAGGTGATCCCGACACAGAAGCGTTTTCTCGATATCATCACGGTTGTGATGTGATGGTTAATACAATCAGGAAACGGAACATGCATGCTCGGAAGCTTACCTGCCAATTGGTAAAACGCATTGCTCTACTGATGTTCGTCCCACTTATCGGTTGTGGTGACACTGCTCCCGTTGTCGATTCATCGGGTCAACCAGATACCGACGTGGTGACGCCCCAAATTGGGTCGCAAACTGGTTCTCAGGTCGCTTTCGAAACTGAGAACGGTCATACGACAGAATCTGGGCGAACAGAGCCGCCGCAACTGCATTTGGCTGATCCCCAGACGGGTTCGAATCTACAACCCACGTTACCTTCGGGGCTCTCACCAAAGAGATTGCGATCGATCCTGGAGGCTTCCGATTATAACCTCAGGTTGTTGAGCAGCGGAAAGTCGGGAGTGACTGATCCAAAACAGGGACGAGCACGGATAATCGAGTTTATCAACAATAAGCTTGAAGCATCACGACAACTAGCTACCCATGCTGAGGCGAGTCAGGCCGAGAAGTCAGAAGGAGCCAGAGGGGAACTGCAGGCGATGTCCCATCTCGCATCGCTCGGCTACGTCAAAGTCGCAGAGAAACTTGAACAAGTAGCGAGAGAAAATCTCACATCGGACGATCTTGTCCTCGCGTCAGACAGCCGGTTAATTCTGGTTGGATTTGAATTGGAAGCGTTGAAGAATGGTGATGAGAATGCGCCTGAAAGGATCGTTGCATACTTTAAGCAACAAGGAAAAAGTAAAATCAAACCCGATGTCCCCACTCTCATGATTCTGGGGATGGCCCGAGAAGACCTAGCTGATGCGGGTTATGAAAACCAGGCACAGCAGATGAGGGAAATGATCTTGGAGTACTTCGCTGATTCGCCAGAACCAGCTATCGCAGAAATGGCAGCGAAATTGGCTGGCAATGTCACTTTTGAAACAATCGAGAAACAGCGTGCTGCTGTGGTCAACGGAGAGGACATCACGCCCGAGCAGTGGAAGAAATCCGTCTTAACGCTCATTGCGGAATCTGCAGACTTACAGACCGTTCAATATCTGGCAGGTGCCGCGTTGGAGTTTGAAGGTCTGAAACGCGAAGACCTCGTCAATGCAACCTACCAAGCGTTGAGGAAGGCCTTCACCGATCAGAACTCGGCAGCCACGCAGGAAATCAATATCGCAATGGAAGCGAGGCAAGCCAGGCAGAATATCATTGGCAAGAAGTACCCTTGGAATTTACCCAAGACTGACGGAACCCCCTTGCTCATATCAAACTACAGCGGCAAGGTAGTGTTGATGCCGTTTTGGGCTCAGGGTTTTCCACCTTCTCTGAGTATCGTCCCGCAACTCAAAGCCATTCGTGACGCTCATCCCGACAGAGTCGCCATTGTAGGTGTGAATTTGGACCCCGAAGGTTCCGATGTCCAGTCTTTTCTCAACCAGAGTCAACTAGGCTTTGTCAGTTTCCGGTCCGAATCTTCACCTACCGCGGCTGTGGTAAACCAGACAGCTACCGACTTTGGCATGGTATCTCTTCCCTTTGTCGCCATATTGGACGCAAAAGGCCAGGTCCACGCGTTAAACTTCACGGGCCAGAATCTCGACGACACAGTCACTGCACTCCTCAAGCAGTAAGTTTCGTATTTTGCCAACACGCGTGCTCATCCAATTACAATGCAAACTCTTCGACTCTTTTTTCGGTAGCCAAAATGAAAACGCAGTTCATTGAATTGACGGGAAAAACATTGCTCGATGTTGTCAACGAGGGCGAAATCGACTTCAAACAGCTTCATGACGCAGGAGTGGTGGGTGATTCCATTCTGCGGATCAACCCACATGGTGAAATTGAGCTACGTTGCAAGTCCAACTGGATGCTCGTCGGAGGCTTGATCGGAAACTTCGAAGAACGGCTTACCGACTTAACCGGTCTTGATTGGTCCGAGTGATTCCTGCGTCATCTATCACTGGAAATCTGAAAGATTCAAACGTCGCAAGTCTATCGCCCGCCGCTGCTCAATTAGCGTGCTGTCTGTTCAGACGATCACACCAGGTTTGAACCAACTGGCTGGAAATTTTTGTTCCCCGGTTTCCAATGCATACATCACCCCTGACGCCAAAGCAGTCAGGCATCCAGCCTAGTTCTTCGAAGACCGGCACAACGGATGCACCGATCGACCCCGCCAGTGTCCACCACAACCGCTGCTGACAGGCGATACCGTGCAGTTCGCCAAGACACTGGTAGCCGAGATGATCAATGGTCGATCTTCCATCTTTGACGTAGGTGTCGATCAGGCAACGATTGAATCCTTGCTCTTTGGCAAGCTGAAAAACAGCTTCGGGACCGAGGCAATTTGCTGCCCGCCAATCGGCGTATGCCACAGCCACCAGTTCCGTCCTGCCGTTCAGGCTATTACGAATTTCACCCCACAATCGGCACAGGCTTGATTCCGTGTTGCAACCACTTGGGCCGACCTTGGCAAAATCGAAAGACTCAGGCACGTCCGCAACGACAAGCCGAGCCTGATCCTGCTCTCCCAAAGCTGCCGAGAGGCGGACCGTCGAATCCCCACCGACCTGCTGCTGCCAGATTTGATCGGCATAACGCCATAATTGAACATCTGCGGGAGCCAACGGCCCCCGCTTTGGTTCCTTCAAGTCAATGATGCCGACCGGGGATTTCCGGACTTCCAGCAACTCATCCTGATCCCGGACACTGATCAGAAGTTCTGCTAGACGGCCACGCCTTGCTTGGCCAACGAACAGCGAATCCGCTTGTGTCAGGTTGACTTCAGCATCTGGCGACGAGGTCATGGCAAAAACATCGGTTTGAAACAGGAATTAATCAATTGGTCCGGATAGGCGATCGGCGGTCCCGCGGTTACAGTCGTGAGACGTTCTCGCCAATTTCCAACGTGACATCAAGCCTAACATTGCAATACGATTCCATAAACACGGTCGATGAGCTGGAGCAGTTTTGTGACGAAATTGCGGACTGCAAGCAAATTGGCTTCGACACTGAATTTGTCTCTGAGGAGACCTATCGACCGCAACTCTGTTTGATTCAAGTTGCTGCGGGTGACCGCCTCGCCATTATCGACCCGGAATACGTTGAGGATACGACGTCATTCTGGAACCTCCTGACGGAACCAGGGCGGACCGTGATAGCCCACGCGGCCCGTGAAGAGTGTCGGTTCTGTTACCGTTTCACAGGCAAACCGATTTCGGGGCTGTTCGACACCCAACTGGCGGCTGGCTTTGTCGGCATGGAATACCCTGCATCGCTGGGCAATCTGGTGCAGCGAATGGTCAACAAGACGCTTCCCAAGGGTGAAACAAGAACCAACTGGGGACGTCGCCCTCTCAGCGAAGACCAGATTACGTATGCCCTCAACGATGTCGTTGATCTTTCAAAGATGCATGACAAACTCGAGTCGATGGTGATCGATCTGAATCGACAAGATTGGCTCACCGAGGAAACTGGTGTGTTTCAGCAAAAGGTCATCGATGCAGAAACCCGGGAAAACTGGCGGCGGGTCAGCGGTTCGTCAGGACTCAACCCAAGGCAACTGGAAACAGTACGACAAATTTGGCTTTGGCGAGAGAACCGAGCCAAGTCCATTGATCGTTTACCGCGCCGAGTACTGCGAGATGACTTGATCGTCGAATTGGCGAAACGAGGCTCAACCGACCAAAATAAGATCAAGAATATCCGCGGTATGGAACGCCGCGGTTTCAACGATCACTACGCCGACATTGCCAATGCAATCCAAATCGCGTTGGAAACTTCCGACGCGGATTTGCCTCGACGACCTCGGGGTTCGCGACGCGTGGTTTCCCCGATGCTCAGTCAGTTTCTTTCGACGGCAATCGCGTGCATCAGCCGGCAGCAGAAATTGGCACCACCCATCGTTGGCAATGCTGATGATGTTCGTGAACTCATGGGCTACGAACTTGATCGCCAAAACGGCGATCAAGTACCGTCGCTGCTCAAGGGATGGCGTGGTGATATCGTCGGCAAGACATTTCGACAATTACTAGCTGGCGACTTGGCCATCAGGGTTGCGAATGTCAAGGAAACCCAACCGCTCGAATTCATCGAGCCTTGATCGACGCCATTCTCCGAACTAAACCCGGATCCCCAAACTAAACCCGGTGTATCTCGTATCCTTCGCGGGGCTTCCGTGCGAAGAGTCCTTGGGCCTGCTCGTCACCAACCATTCGTTCCAACTTTGGATCCCACTGGATCTTTCGTCCCAGTCTTGCGGCGATGGCCGCCAAGTGGCAAGTATTCATCGCCTGCACGTGGGTATACACGTCAGACACAGGCAACCCTCCCTCACGGATGCAGCGATAGAAATTGTTCTTGTGACCTTCGGCGGGTTTTTCCTTGTAAAGGCGTTGCAGATCAGATGAGTCGAAATCATTCTCGTCCCACTTCTCATCAATCGGCGCCCCTGCGATTTTCCCCCGATTCACAAAGACGCGGCCTTTGTCTCCCTCAAACAGAATACCGTTGTCTCCCCGGCTGGTGACATTCATTTCGATTCCACTGGGGAACTTGCAAATCACTCCGTAGTCATGAGCGCTGTTGTAGGCATTATCTACAGTGGGAAAACCATCTTTGAAGGGCACCGGGTGCTTGGCATCTGTCCCATCAATCGTAGTCGGCCCCATGCCTTCGGCATCAGCACCGATCGCCCACGTTGCAATGTCGACGTGGTGGGCGCCCCAATCGGTGAACTTGCCACCCGAGTACTCATACCACCAGCGGAAATTTCCATGACAACGTTGCTTGATGTAATCCACCCTCGGTGCCTGTCCCAACCAGACATCCCAGTCCAGCTCGGGAGGCGGCGAAGTTTTTGCAAATGGTCCGCCAACAGATCCACCGTTGATTCCAACTGTGATTTTCTGAATTTTGCCTAGCAACCCTTTCTGCACCATATTCACTGCACGCAAGAATCGGCTGTGATCGCTCCGCTGCTGGGTGCCTACAAAAAACACCTGGTCCGGGTGTTTACGACAGGCATTTCGGATCAACTGGTTTTCTTCCAGCGTCAACGTGAGAGGTTTTTGGCAAAACACATGCTTGCCCGCCAAAAGTGCCTCCACCGCAATCTTCACATGCCAGTGATCTGGCGTTGCGATACTGACAACATCCACATCATTACGATCGAGCAGTTCACGATAATCGCTATAGATATTTGCTTTACCTTTGCCGATGCGTCCATCAGCATTGGCTCGCTCTGCATGCTTTCGATCCACATCGGCAATCGCCACGATATCCCCAAATCCGGCATGCTGCCTGCAATCACCGCTGCCCATGCCTCCCAACCCAATGCCGCCGATTCGCGGCCGATCATTTTTGGACTGATTAGCAAATGCCTTTTCTGTCCATGGAAAATAGACTGTCGTCGCAGCAACAGAAGCTGCGGCGGTTGTTGCCGCGAGAAATGAACGACGAGTCTTCTTCATGTCAGGAAGAGGCATATATTTCACTCATTGCAGGGCATATTCAAGTTTACACAGCCAAAACCGTTAATCCGGCAGCGACTGATTATAGACGAACAGAACACTCGCCGTTAAAAACCAGGCAGTCATGAAGGAGACCTGCCAAAGACAACTCAGCTCACCACAAAAACAGCCGACTCGACCTCGAAAAAGTCAACTCGGCTGCATGAATTCTCCGGATCAGATGCCTGAAACGGATGAGTTATTCCAGGGTTCTTCGCAACTCAAAATCAGCGAGAACCCGCCTCGTTGCTACGTCGACTAACCCGCTCGCCTTGCGAACTCATGTAGTGCGTAGCTTCCTCTGCAACAAGCATCGTATCGCCAGAGTGTACTTCAGCGCGGAACCGGTGATGACCGGGTTTCTCTGCCTGTGCGATCACACGCAAGCGAATCTCGGCGCCTGGCCCAATTCGGGGGATCGCATCGAACATGACCTGACCGGGCATAACTTCGCCACTTTGCCCCTCGATTCTTTGTGGCTCGATACCATGCCCAAACTGGGCAACGGCGCGAACATTCGTCGCTTCCTTGCTGCCACGGTTCCGGACCAGAATCTCGTAGGTAACGTCAGTCCCAATCGGTGCTGGGGCTGGCGGATCAGCGACGATCAAAACAAGATCGGCAATCGATTCCACGCGGGTAGCAATCGAAACATCCGCGCTGCCTGCAGCTGTGCCAACACAATCAAAGGCAAATTCATGTTCACCAGTCGTGGCCATCTGACATTGGAATTGATAATTCCGCATGACTCCGGGTGCTAGTGAATCCAGTTTCCATTTCAGCACATTACCCTCGGTGACGGCGCCATCAATACCACCCAGATACTTGACCCCCGCCGGCAATCGCAGCGTGGCCACAATCTTGTCGCTTGTCGCGGCACCGTTGTTCTGCAACTGCAGACTGTACATCGCTTCAGTGTGTTGATACTTCAGCTGCGGCCCACTTAGGACTGCTTCGAGATTGGCAGCGGCAACACGAATCGTCTTGGATGACTCGGACCTTAACTCCAAATCGCCCGAAGCCAAACCATGAATCTTCAAGTCGCCCAGGTCCTGTGCGGTGAGTTCGACATCGAACTGAGCTTCTTTCCCAGCCGGAATGTCTCCAATTCGCTGTGTCTGTGGAGTGGCTGAATTAGGTGAAAGAGTAAACACCACGTTTGGAGCGGTTCCGTCACCCGGATTCAAGACACGTACCTTGTAGGTTTGAGATTTACCATAAACCACCTGATCTGGACCCTCGATGGTCAACTTAAGTCGTGGTTCATGAACACGAATTTTCGCAACGCTCTTTTGGGGCTGCATCGTCCAGTTCACATCAAGCCCATAACTACCGCTGCGAGCAGCGATCAGACGAATGAACATTTTCTCAGAAGAGCCGGCAGGCAAGCGATCAATCGTCCAAACCAGATGCTCGACATTTCCCTGTGACTCGGCAATCACGTTGCCGCTAGTCGCATTTTGGCCTTTCATATCGGCCCAATTTGGAATTTCCGCTCGCACAATGACACCCATTGCGTCAATCGCCCCACGATTCTCGACACGAATCTCAAACTCGTTCATCTGTCGAATCATGACCTCGCTGGGACCGAAAGTCGCAACGCGGATGCCGGGCAACTCGGAAGTAGAATTTGTCGCGTCAGCCAATCGGTCCGACGCACGCATCCTATTTTTGCTGTCCGTTGATGCAGTAAAGTTATCAGCAATGCGATTCGGATTGGGGACATTGCTGCCTGCCGAAGTTGCATTGGTCGGCTGCGATGCAAACGCACTGCGAAGACCAGCTGACGGTGTTGGTGACTTGGTAATTCCTGCGTTGGTATCAGCTTGCAGGGCATAGGGATCTGCTGGGTAGCCAGGTCCTCTTCCGGTCGTGCGTAGAGAGGCCACTTCACTGGCTGCGACTCCAGAACCTACTGGTGTCGAAGCAGCACTGAACGAAGAACCCTGTGAATTCACCCCAGTCGATCTAAACGCGATACTGGGTGGACCAGCACGATGAGATGCGGTCGCAGCGGGTAACGCTGTCGCAGGTGCCAAAGCTGGGCGGAGCTTGCTCTGCACGGCTGGATCCACAGGAGTGGTATAGGATGGCTGCCATGTCAAATCTGTCTCAGGTGCGAGTACCGGCTGAGGAAATTTCGACTGATGCGGTGCTACAGGCTGCGATGCGATTTTTGAAAAAGTCGCTACAGTCGGCGAGTCTACAATCTTCGGTTGTACCGTATCAGCTGACTGCTGGCGTCGTAGCAGCGACGGGCTAACTGGCACTGGAAGACTCGACGTTGCTGCATTGGCAGTACTGTCGGTGGATGGCTCAGCCGCGATTGTTGGAATTGCTGCCAGAGGAGCCCCGATCGCAGCGACTGCAGTTCCAGACTCGATCCTATCAGCCGGGGGCTGAGGCAAAGTAGGCTCGCGAATCGCGACATCCTGACGGGGAACTTGCCGGGGTGCAACGAAAGGCTTGCGAGGCACAGCTTGTGGCTCGCCGGGCTTGGGGACTGCAGGAACGGCCACAACTTTAGGGGCGTTTCCAACCTTCTCTGGGACGACCACGTCGACGCGGGGCGTCACTTCTTTCGGAGCGGCATTGACTGAAGCCTCCGTCTCCGCAACTCGCTCGGATACATCCCGGCGTGAGACACGTGGAACAAGGTCGTCCACATCACCAAAAGTGTCCGCTTTTTTCGTTTCCATTTTCTTGGGCAGCGAGGCCGTCGCTGCCTGCTTCATCGTGGAAGGTTCAAGCGGTTGGATAGTGCGGCGACTGCTACGGCGACTGCTCGATGTGTTCGAGAACTGGCTGACAGCTGCTGGAATCGGCTCAATATCTTGGGGTGGTTGCGGTACTGCAAGCGTTGAAATCGCAGCTTGTCCCGAGTTCGTTTGACGGGCTTGGCGAGAAGAAGCTGGCTGGGCAACAATGGTACGAGATCCACCTCGGATGATCCGCGTGCCGTTGTTTCCGGCGACGGCACCAACTTCTGGATCACGAATCGGTTCAGGGTCTGTACTTTGACGCACGGCGCTGGCCGAGTGATACGGGATACCATCCCAGTTCACGCTGTTTGATTTCTGGCTCGTGTTCGCACTGCTACTGGTTTTTTTCTTTGAGAGAGCGAGTCCCACTCCAACGCCATTGACTTCCATGCTCAACGAATAGTCTTTTTTCGGCTGGCCACTGGAGTTGCCGGATCCTCTCGAACTACTCTCTGTCTTCCTCGTTGACTTGGATGAATTTTTGTTGACCGAGGCTGATTTCGAGTCTGAATTGAACAGTACGTTCAACAGTCCTCTGGATTCATGCTTGGGCATATTCTCATGCTGGTGATTCTGATCACCCTTGTCTTTTGAACCCGTCAGCACCTCGAGCAGGCCTGGACGTGCTTTTCTTGGCTTGGGTTGCTTGCCAACCACTTGCTGAATCACACCCGTCTCAGATCCACCTACACCAACGGCCTGCTGAATGCCCGAATTCGCCGGATCCCGCTGGGTCCGGGGAACATCCGCCTGACAGAGCGAAACGATGAAAAGAAGAGCCGGAATGGCAAAGAAAGCAGGTTTCAAAACCGTGCTATGGTTGACGCGGTCCATGCGTACATCTCGCGTTGAATGCGGAATTGGATTGTATCATCGTTGAGAATCGGCAGGTACGGTTGTTCCTGTTGACCCAAATTTGACGATTACGCAGATTCCAGAAAGAACGCCGGTCAGCGAGCCGATTCCGCCAAAATATCTTCTTGGGTCTGAGATCATAAGCACCGAGAGGGCTGGCTGAGCCGACAGATCGTCGGATAGACCAAGTACAATCGCGACACATGGCCGGAAACGTGAAACTACGTCAGAATGACGTGAAACACTTTTTTTCCAAGAATCCGATATGAACAGACGAGAAAAAATAGAAGCCATGCTTCTGGACGACCCAGCGGATACTTTCCTGCGTTACAGCTTGGCAATGGAATTGCGGAGCGAGGGCAACCATCAGCGTAGCCTTGCGCAATTAGATGAGTTGATGCGCGAACAACCACCCTGCGTACCCGCCTTTTTCATGGCAGGACAGCAATTGGTCGATCTCGATCGAGTTGATGAAGCCCGCAACGCCCTCCGCAACGGGATCGAACAGGCTCGAAACCAAGGTGACACGCACGCAGCGGCGGAAATGAGCGATTTCCTGACGACTCTGGGGGAATTGGGCGAACTCTAATTTACTGCCAAACCGCATCGCAAGATGTC
This sequence comes from Rubripirellula sp., assembly GCA_028823035.1. Lineage (GTDB taxonomy): Bacteria > Planctomycetota > Planctomycetia > Pirellulales > Pirellulaceae > Rubripirellula. Next base: position 10,366 of record JAPKCI010000042.1, on the reverse strand, counting down.
GGAAACGAAGTCCCAAATGGGCTCTCCAATCCTCGGCACCGGCTGTTCCCCAATCCATCATCAACCTTGTGTGAGTCTCCCTGTGGCTGCTGAACAATCAACCGCAATTGTTTTGAGGACGATTGAATTCAGCGAGACCAGTCTGATTGTTACGCTGCTGACTCGCGAGTTCGGCCGCATCTCCGCCATTGCAAAAGGGGCCCGCCGTCCAAAAGGTCCCTTCGAAGGCGCGCTTGACCTGCTAGCCGTTTGTCGTGTAGTCGTTCTTCGTAAGAGTTCCGATTCGCTGGATCTGCTCACAGAAGCCAAGCTTCACCGCAGGTTTCGTGGCGGCGAACGATCTCTGGAACGTGTATATGGCGGTTATCACATCGCAGAGATGTTACGACTGCTGACGGACGACCATGACCCCCATCCAGACGTGTACGACCTGACTATTCGAGTTCTGCAGCAAATTGATGGCATTGGTGAAGTTGCTTCTTCACTTGCGTTCTTTGATGCGCAAATACTAAGAATGCTCGGACACGCCCCGGGGACGGATCAATGCACCGACTGTGGGAACGTCGTCGCCACATCAACACGGATTGCATTTTCACTCTCCAGTGGGGGCATTGTTTGCAACAAGTGTCGGGGCCGACAGCGGCAAACCGTCTCGGTACGTCAAACGGTGATTGAAGAAATCAAACGTTTGCAATTTGCAGATGCCAAATTCCCGATCAGCGTACCAGCAGACCTGTATGGCGAACTTCGCGCCATTTTGAACAGATACATTCAGACAGTGGTGGGCATCGCACCTCGCATGCAACCATTTTTACCCTCCGTGACGAGAACGGAATCAAACGCATGACGCGATACAATCAACGGATTGATTTCACACCCGCTATTTCCCCACTCAGACGTCAGATTACATTTCTGTGCGTCATGACGATGGGAATTTTCTTTACGGGGGGGTGTCGCAGTCTCCTCGGTCAGCAAGGCAACATTTCCCCCGGCAACAGTTCACCGGAGAATCCTGTGTCCCAAGCGGACCGCGTAGCGGCCGATGGAGATCAGAATCCCATTGCTCAGGTTTCGGGTGAGGCCCCTCTGACAAAAGCACCATCTCTGACCGCACCTGAAGCTGAACAATCTCTGAATGAGAAAACGGCGGCGGCGACAAAACAAGTCCTTAATTTTATCCAAGGGCGTCAACAGGAAAATAGCCAACGAGCAGGTGAGTTGTATCGCGAAGCTGACGGCCAGTTCAAAATCGCCAGTTCAAAACAGTCTGAGGATCGAATCGACACTTTCCAAAGTGCCGCAGATTTGTTCGCGAGCGCGGCGGAAGCATCACCGGGAACGGCGTTGGAGCAGGACGCGCTCTTCATGCAAGCCGAAAGCCTGTTCTTCGCGGAGGATTACCGTGCTGCAACCGAAACTTACCAAACCCTGCAAAAGAACTTTCCCCGTAATCGTCACATTGACCGTGTCGCCTCACGCCTTTTCTCCATCAGTGACTACTGGATTGGCACGGTAACCGGCGGCAAGAACAGTTGGTTCAAGGTTAACCTGTCGGACGACAAGAGACCCCGTTATGACGCTAATGGGCACGCGATCCGTGTTCTGGACCAAATCCGCTTTGATGACCCGACGGGTCGGCTTGCAGACGATGCCACCATGCGAGCCGCCAGTGAATATCTGCGTCAGGAAAAGTACACGGATGCAGACGAATTCCTGACCGATTTGCGAGAATCATTCCCTGATAGTGAGCACCTGTTTCTAGCGCACATGCTTGGCATACAGTGCAAACTGGAACTTTACGCAGGCCCCGCATACAGCGGCCTGGTGCTGGAAGAAGCCGACAAACTCGTCCAGCAGACGCGTGAACGATTCCCCGCCAAAATGCAAGATAAATCCAACAGTGAGTCTGTCGCAATGGCAGCGGCGGAAATCGCCTTTCACCGTGCTGGTCGTTACGCATACCGAGCAAAGTATCGGGAACGCCAAAAAAAGTACGGGGCTGCCCGTGTCTATTACAACTTGCTTCTCAAAGAATATCCAAACACACCTCAGGCAGAAACGGCGCGTACGCGTCTGGCTGAAATCGAGAAGTACCCCGATGTTCCCAAACAACGACTCAGCTGGTTGCAAAAGGTATTTCCAGACCAGGAAAAATCCATACCGTTAGAAACAAAACAGCCTTCCTCTAATCCATCAGAGACAAAACTTCGATGAGGGATGCTTTCGCACGAACGGTCAAATCATTTTGGACGTGGCGACTGATGTGGCTGCTCGTGGCGGCTGTTTCTTTGCTTCCGGTTGGCTGCGCCACCTACCGTTTTGGCTCGGCATCAATGTTTCGGACAGGCATTCGCACGATACACGTTCCGATCGTTCGAAACGAGACGTTCCGGCATGATCTTGGAATACGGCTCAGCGAGGCAATTGTCAACGAGATCGAAAATCGCACGCCTTACAAAGTCACTGGTGACCCCAATGCGGATAGTACTTTGACCTGCAGGGTGGTCATGCAAACGAAACAGGTTTTGGCTGAAGCCGACACAGATGACCCACGTGCCCTGAATGCGGTGATGACAATTCGATCGAGTTGGACCAGCAGGGAAGGGGAACTGCTTTTTCAAAACAGCATTGTGCCGGGCGATCAGATCAGTTTTACCTTCGGACAGGAAAGTCGATTCGTACCGGAAGCGGGTCAATCCGTCGGGCTCGCGACCCAAGCAGCTATCGATCAACTCGCCAGTTCAATTGTGTCGCAAATGGAACTGCGGTGGTGAGTGGCATCTGGCATCTGGGTAAACGACAACTTCACCTGCACCGACAACCGTTGGTAATGGGAATACTCAATGTCACCCCCGACAGTTTTTCCGATGGTGGCAAACATGCCGCAGCCGATATTGCCATCGCCACAGCCCTGCAAATGGAAGCTGATGGTGCAGACATCATTGACATTGGAGGCGAAAGCACTCGCCCCTACAGCGATTCTGTTGGAGTATCCGAGGAAATCGATCGGGTACTCGCAGTCATCGAAGGCCTCGCCAATGAACTGACAATTCCCATCAGTATCGACACCAGCAAGGCAAAGGTGGCAACCGTTGCCATCGAAGCCGGAGCAGAAATCCTGAATGATGTAACAGGTCTTGAGGGAGATCCCGAAATGATCAACATCGCCAAGGATCACGATGTTGGCTTGTGCTTGATGCACATGCAGGGGACCCCTCAGAACATGCAGGACAACCCGACGTACAATGACGTCGTTCAGGACATCCTTAATTACCTGATGGCCCGACGTGATTACTGTCTCGCGTCAGGGATTGACCCGCGACGAATCTGCCTTGATCCGGGAATTGGCTTCGGCAAGACACACGAGCACAATTTACTGTTGCTTCAGCATGCCGCCAGGTTCAAGGAAACCGACTGTCCAATACTGATCGGACACTCACGAAAAGGCTTCATCGGCAAGATTCTTGGTGACAAATCAGCAGACCGCATGGCGGGGACATTGGGCGTCTCTCTGGCCATGGCTACAGCCGGCGCAGACGTGTTGCGTGTTCACGATGTCAAGCAGACCGTTGATGGGTTGAAGCTATACGTAGCCGCAGGCGGGCTGCAGTAAAAGCTCACTTGGCGGCGATTACCGGATCGACCGGACACGCTGCTAAAACCCGCCTCTTAACGCCAGACGCGTCGCCAGCGTACAGCATTCCACGCCTGCGAACACGAGAGAGCGGCCAAGGCAGACCGTCTCCTGAGACTGCCTGCACAGTTTCAGCGATTAACGGCACTGTTTGAGTGTGGATTTCTTATCGAGATTTGCTCGAAGCTCCAGAACTTACCCCGCGCTCCAAATCGCCGTTCTGCTCTTTGGCAGTCTCACTGGCGGAAGGTTGAACAGGAGGTCCCAGAACCAGCGTCTGCTTGACGCCGTGAACTGACTCAATTGTTAAGGTCATCGTATTCATGATGGGTGCTCGTTTCACAGGCCAACACGACGTGTAAACATCACTGAACATTCAATCGGACACCATTGATTCTTACGAGAAGCCAACTCTCACACACTTTGCTAACATCGCCCATCTGAATCCTTTTGCAACGATTATGTCGATCATTATCCTTCGAAATCGGGTTACTGCTGCCAGGCAAACATGGACAGCGACAATCACCTAAACTGACGTGGCAACAGTTGTCCTCAAAACAGTGCCTCAACCGGCACACTGAATGCCCTTCACAAACATCAGAGCATTGAAGAAATGAAACCGCTTTCCTGCTTTTTACTGCTCACATTTGCGTCCGCCGCCGTTCCAACACCGGCCACCGCGGAAACCGCTGAAACCGCTGACCGAATCGAAAAAAACATCGAAGGCTGGCGGGTCTCAGTGGACCCAAAAATCCTGTCTGCGGAAAACGCGGATATCGGCAACGAGGCGTTGAAGGCACTGGCTAACCATCTTCAAAGGGTGCGATACATCGTTCACGAAGATCGAGTTCGGCAGTTGCAGAAACTTCCGATTTGGATCGATTGGGACCACAAACTTGGCAACATGCAGTATCACCCCAGTCGAGGTTGGCTTGAGAAAAATGGCCACGATCCACGCTTGACCAAACACGTCCACGTGCCGCGAGCCAAACAACTCCTATCCCGTTCACAATGGGCAAAACATCCCTATGTGATCCTCCACGAACTGGCTCATGCCTATCATGATCAGGTCATGGGGTTTGACCAGCCCGAAGTCATCACGGCATTTCAAGCAGCCCAGTCGGCAGGTCTATACGAGGACGTACTGCTATTCACCGGCCGCCGGGTCAAACACTATGCACTCACCAATCACAAGGAATACTTTGCCGAATCCACAGAGGCCTACTTTGGTGTAAATGACTTCTTTCCGTTCGTTCGCGCCGAACTCAAAGAGTACGACCCCCGAACCCATCAGTTGATGGAAGACATCTGGGGCAAGATTCCCTGAATCACCTTCATCAGCAGTCGAAATCGTCTGAACTGCTGCCGATTCGTCGCGTAGATAGTTTGCAACCTGATTGTGCGTCACCAGTCATCAATACGCCTGAAAGTGGCAAACCACCCTAATGCGAATCGACTTCATCATTACTGAACTGTTCGTGGGAGGCGCCGAACGCTGCCTGACTGAATTGGCGTTAAGGATGACTGAACTGGGTGACGAGGTACGAGTTTTTTCGATCGGAAGCCTGCCCACGGGAGATCGTGGCGCCCTGGTAAAACGGCTGCAGGCCTCGGGCATTGAAGTGGTATCAGGAAATGCCGATTCCACCCGCGATGTTGTGTCTGCCTACCGGCAGTTACGCCAATGGCTAACAGAATCCAAACCCGACATCTGCCAGACGTTTCTTCACCATGCAAATATTGTGGGGACTCTTGCCGCAAAATCCGCGGGCGTACGGAATCGCGTCGCTGGCATTCGCGTCGCCGAGTCGAGGGCTTTTCGATGTGCGGTCGAGAAAATTGCTTTGAAAGCGAGTACCTCAGTCATCTGCGTCAGCCATGCGGTCGAGCGTTTCGCCGCCAACCGACTGGGATGCCCTGCCGCCAAGTTGGTGGTGATTGCAAATGGAGTGGATACGGTTCACTTTTCCAGCGCAGAGCCATTCGACTGGTCGCAGATTGGCTGGCCCACAGATGCCGTGGTGACTCTGTTTGTGGGTCGCCTGCATCAGCAAAAAGGGATCGAACTGCTGCAATCTGAAATCGACAAACTCGCTCCCTCCGGCTCAGATCAACGACTGCTTCTGGTAGGTGATGGCCCGCTGCGATCCGAACTGGAAACATGGGGCAGGGAACGTGGTCCACAACAGGTTCAATTGCTCGGCTGGCGACCCGACATTGCATCCCTGATGGCAGGCAGTCGCCTCATCGTCTTGCCCAGTCACTACGAGGGCATGCCTAACGTCATTCTGGAAGCGATGGCCGCAGGGAAGCCGGTCGTATGCAGTCGAGTGGAGGGCAGTCAGGAACTATTGAAGCACGACTGGGACCAGCAAAGTTTTCCAGCGGGTGACGGTGTCCAAATGGCTCGGCTGGCATCCCACTACCTCGAGCAACAAGACCTGGCCTTGAAAGCAGGGACTCGAAATCAATCGTTTGTGAGCCAAAACCACACACTGGCAGGCATGGTAAATCACTACCGGTCCCACTATCAAAAACTGCTTGATCGCTGACACAGTCCAACAAGTGGCATGTTTGCCAGTCAGACGATCTTTCACCGGTTGGGCGACCGATTCAACCTGTGATGCGGTCAGGATCTTTCCCTGTCGCAGAACCGTGCAACTGGCGGGAACTGTTCGACCGGACTGGACCTGCTCGACTCACCATCAGTCCGTTGAGGAAATTGGCTTTGCATCCCGAATTGGTGTCGGAATCAATGTCGTCTTTGACTGTTCAGCTGGCACGGCAACCGTGGTGCGTGGAGTCGACAATCGAAGCCGGCCTCGTGGTAAGTCCTCCGAGGGACGATCGCTTAGTTCAACAGCATCAAGGAACTTTTGCCTGACTTTGATTGCCTGGGTACCCGTCGCCTCGGACAGGAAATCAACATTTATCTGCCTAAGCTCATTCGTGAGATTGTCACTGGCTGAGGGAGGCTGATCGGAATCCTCTGCATCTCGAATCTCCATCAACTCCTCGATCATCATGGCGTCACAAGCGTCATCGCATGGCGTTTCGTCGCACCCCGATTTCGACGGCATCATCGATTGAAATTTCCCGATTAAAAAACGCATGCCTTTATGGATAAAGTTATCTTCCTCAGTTCTGCCGCCGCAGTCGCACTGCTGACACTGACAACTTTGTACCGCCACTCGACAACTGCGGCATTCACATGGGGGAGAAAACTCAACTGCAGTGACTTGGCCAGCAAAGGCCAGACACAAGACAATGGCAAGCAGGTGATGTGAATGAACTCGTTCGGAAATCATCGCAATGGGCTCAATTTACAGGGCAAAGACCGTCTCTTAATGTGGTTAAGGGGCTGTATCGTCGCGTCATAATAAGAATGATCATGAGAACCGCGAAGATCATTAAACTCACCCCAAGTTATCACGATTGGCAATCGGCAAGGGCAGACAACCAAAACGCAGAGCGTTACACTAACCATCGTTTTGGCAGGTTTTCACAACAAATCACGCAGAGAGTAGCCCCGTGACGTTCGATCCATTTGGAGCCCGTGACCAATTTGACACCGGACATGGCACCGCCACCCTATATCGCCTTAGCAAACTCGAAGAAGCTGGTTTGGGGAAAGTCAGCCGGCTTCCATTTTCGATCCGAGTCCTGCTGGAAGCAGTGTTGCGAAATTGCGATGGCTTCCTCGTAACTGAGCAAGACGTCAAGAATCTGGCAGCATGGAATGCCGAATCCCCTGCCAAGCAGGAGGTTCCCTTTAAACCCTATCGCGTTGTTCTTCAGGACTTCACCGGAGTCCCAGCAGTCGTCGATTTGGCTGCCATGCGTTCGGCGATGCAGCGTATCGGTGGTGACCCTGAGAAGATCAACCCACTGATTCCGGTTGATCTTGTGGTTGATCACTCAGTTCAGGTCGATTTCTTTGGTAGCGACAGCGCTCTAAACAAGAACGTCGATATCGAATTCAAACGCAACAAAGAACGCTACGAGTTTCTACGTTGGGGGCAACAAGCTTTCGATAATTTCGGGGTTATTCCACCCAATGTCGGAATCGTTCACCAGGTCAATCTGGAGTACCTCGCTCGCGTCGTCGCATTAAAAGAGACCGACGATGGTCCGGTTGCGTCACCCGACACGTTGGTGGGAACCGACAGTCACACAACCATGATCAACGGGCTCGGAGTGCTCGGATGGGGTGTTGGCGGAATCGAAGCGGAAGCCAATATGCTTGGTCAACCGCTCTACATGTTGATGCCCGAGGTCATCGGTTTTGAATTAACCGGTTCAATACCACCCGGCGCCACGGCAACCGACATGGTCCTTCGCGTCGTGGAAGTACTACGTGAAGAAGGCGTCGTAGGAAAATTCGTCGAGTTCTTTGGCGATGGAATGAACCGAATGAGCGTCGCTGATCGCGCCACGATCGCAAACATGGCTCCCGAGTACGGCGCAACCATGGGGTTTTTCCCAGTCGATGACCTGACGCTGGACTACCTCCGTCAAACAGGGCGTGATGCCAAGCAGGTTGACTTGGTGGAACGGTACACCAAGGAGCAAGGGCTTTTCCGCACTGACGATGGTCCCGAATTGACCTACACCAAGAAACTTGGACTCGACTTGAGTACGGTCGAGCCCAGCTTGGCAGGTCCAAAACGCCCTCAAGATCGAATCGCCCTGCACAACATGAAGCAGTCTTTTAATGATTCGCTCACCGCGCCCATTGGAAAGACCGGCTTTGGACTGGACAAGAGCGATCTGGACCGCGAAGCAACCGTCAAGGACAACGGCCACAGCAGTCAGATCACGCACGGAGCGGTGGTCATCGCAGCCATCACTTCCTGCACGAACACGAGCAATCCTTCGGTCATGATCGGGGCCGGACTGCTCGCCAGAAAAGCCGTCGCACGCGGACTGTCTGTCTCACCGCATGTGAAGACGAGTTTGGCCCCCGGTTCACGGGTCGTCAGTGATTATCTCGATAAAGCCGGTCTAACCGATGACCTGAAACAACTCGGTTTTCACACCGTGGGATACGGTTGCACAACCTGCATCGGCAACAGCGGTCCATTGCCACAACCGGTCGCAGACGCGATTCGCGAAGGTGACCTGATTGCCTCGGCTGTTTTGAGCGGAAACCGAAACTTCGAAGGTCGCGTGAATCCACTTACCAAAGCCAATTACCTTGCCAGCCCACCACTGGTGGTGGCCTACGCACTCGCGGGAACCACTGATATCGATCTGGTGACCCAACCGATCGGTCAGGATAGCGAGGGCAAGGATGTCTTTCTTGAGGAACTCTGGCCAACAACGGAGGAGATCCGGGACACTATCGCTCGTTCGATCCAACCCGAAATGTTCACCAAAGAATACGAGTCAGCAGTCAAGGGCAACGAATTATGGAATGAAATCGATGCTGCCGGTGGGGCAATCTACCCATGGAATGAATCCAGCACCTACATCCAGCATCCACCATTTCTTGACGCCGTTGCTGGAGATACCATCCCCGACATCGAACCGGTCGCCAAGGCAAGGGTACTCGCTTTGCTGGGCGACTCGGTGACCACCGATCACATTTCCCCGGCAGGAGCGATCGCATCCGATGGGCCTGCGGGCAAGTATTTGCAAGACAACGGTGTCGACGTCCGGGACTTCAACAGTTTCGGATCGCGCCGCGGAAACGACCGCGTCATGGTACGTGGAACATTTGCAAACATTCGCATCCGCAACCAGTTGGCGCCCGGCACTGAAGGTGGTGTCACCCGGCACTTGCCCGATGGGGAAGTGATGAGCATTTACGATGCATCCATGAAGTACCAGTCTGATGGTGTACCACTCGTGGTTCTTGCCGGTGCAGAGTACGGCACCGGCAGTAGTCGTGACTGGGCCGCGAAAGGCACCATGCTGCTGGGCGTGAAAGCAGTGATTGCAGCAAGCTATGAACGCATTCACCGCAGCAACCTGGTCGGAATGGGCGTCCTGCCTCTGGAATTTGCAGATGGTGCGACTTTGCAATCTTTGGGACTGACCGGTGAGGAAACAATCGACATCCCGGAACTGTCCAACGACCTGGTACCAAGATCGACAATCACGGTAACGGCAACATCAGCAGACGGCACCAGCAAGCGTTTCCCATGTGTCGTGCGCATCGACACGCCAGTGGAAATGCAGTACTACCGCAACGGCGGTATCCTGCCCACCGTACTGCGAAACCTATCCAAGTAACGACGCCAACGACTCATTCTCTTTTCCCATCAACCCGGCCTTCAACAAAGAATAACCATGCCCAGCGCCAGCGCACGACACATCCTTATCGCCTCCGAACAAGAGTGCAACGATCTCAAGCAACGCATCGCGGATGGCGAAGACTTCGCCGCACTCGCAGCGGCCCATTCCTCCTGCCCCTCAGGCAAGCAGGGAGGCGCTTTGGGAAAATTCTCACCAGGCCAAATGGTTCCCGAATTCGATCAAGCCGTTTTTGGCGGGGAAGTAGGAGTCGTGCAAGGGCCTGTGAAAACGCAATTCGGATATCACCTGCTCGAAGTGACCGAACTGAACGAATAAGGCGGTACGGCGTCCCGGCGTCTTGATCCATGTGACCCGTTTGACGATCCATTTCGTTTAAAAACGTCGCTGAGAAAGATCAAAGTCGCCAGCAAAAAACTAACTGTTTGCTCTCTCGGAGCAGAGCGTGGCGGAGCAGAGCGTGGCGGAGCAGAG
>JAPKCI010000241.1 GCA_028823035.1 Rubripirellula sp. | reverse complement strand
CAATAGAGGTCGTAGACTGACCCCTTCGAGCTTGGGATTCTCGGGCAAACCGCAGTGCTGCCAGTCACAACATTCTGGATTTTTGTGCGCGAGTTCCCGCGCGGCGGCCTGAACTGGGTCCCGGTTCGCCTGTTAGTCGGGGGCACGCATCTCAAACAGGTGATTGCTCGGCTTGAATTGGCGGTTTGGCGACAACTCGCGCAGCGTCGACCACAACTTGGCCGCCGGACACGGGGCGTTCTGACTCAGCTTGCGATCGCAACGGGCGTCTCACATGCGCGACACGTTCGCTTCCGATTAGTCTCGATCCGTTCCTTGCGTGCCTTCCGCCGCGAGGTCTCAAGTTTGTCAGGAACGTCGTCTCCTTTGCCGAAGTACATTTCATCTGGCGTTTGTCCAAGAAACGCCGAGTGCGGTAGACGCGCATTGTGCTCTTGGACATAGACGGCGGGCTCGAAGCCGTATGACTTCCTTCTGCAAACCGATCACCTCAAGTTGAACGACCTCGATCGAAATCACTTCGCTAGTTGGCGTCCTTAGCCATCCGCGTGCCGTTGATCGAGGGACTCCGCGTCGAACGGCACAAGTAATATCTTGCGTCGAACGAACGAGCTCCTTGAGGCGGTGGTCGTATTTCATTTGCGTGCAAATTGTGGTTTCCATGGCCCCATCTGGGTTCCAAGGTAACGCGGATCAATCAAAAGGGTCGAATTGGGAAGTTTGTCGGCTGTGCGACGCGAGAACTCGCGCCGGAAACTCCAAAATGTCGTGACGGACAGCACGCTTAAATGCATCGGCACGCAAATCGCGAATGCCGCCGATCCGCCGTCGTTCAAGTCTCACTTGTTTGAGCAACGGACTCTCGTTTACTCAGACGACTTTGACGAGGCCTTCGACAAGAATCGTTGGGAACCCCGGACGAAAACCTGGGAGGTCAAGGACGGCATGTTGATCGGTGCACCCGATTTCAAGAACGCGGAGGATGCTCAAAAGGCATTTGGAGCGGACAAGCCTAATGCCGTTATCATTTTGACGGATGATCAGGGATGGGGGGGGATTTGAGTGTTCATGGAAATACCAATTTGGATACGCCGAATATTGATCGGTTGGCCAATCAAGGAGTCGAATTTTTATGTTTGCCCGATTTGTTCGCCGACGCGCGGGGAGTTTCTGACGGGTCGGTACAACCCGCGTGGTGGAGTTCGTTCTGCGAGTAAGGGTGCGGAGCGTTTGGATCTTGATGAGACTACGGTTGCGTAAATCTTTGGCGACATCGAAATCGGTTTCATATCGGCTGAGATGCCTGGCATACGAACACTTGAAACCTTGCTTTTGCCGTGCCTAATGCTCAGCTGAGTATTTTCACCTCAAGCGATGCAACCGACGCGATTTGGGAGACGAATCGCCAAGGCTGTTAAGGCCAAGTGCCCACCCTAAAGTTTCAAACGTTGTTCGACCTATCGGACCGTCCTCGACGCTGCGGCGGGGCAACCGGAGCAAGTTGCGAGATGTAGGTTTTGCCGCGGATCAAGCGAGGCTATTTGCCGTCGCCTGCATCCGGCTTGTTAGCATCTAGCTTCTCTGATTTTGATTCTTTGAGTAGCTTCAAGTTCTCGAGATTCCGAGGGAATACGATCTCCGCCCAAATGGGTTTGTGATCAGACAAAGGCTTTTCTAGTTCGATGATGCCTCCGTCTGTTGCCTGCGCGTCCGACAGGTTGTTGTGCAAAATGTGATCGATTACACCGTGGTTCTTTTCGGGGTCTTGGGCGTTGTATGTAAACTCCTTGGAGACATCAATCTTCAGATCGTTCCACGTTGGTCTAAATCCTGCCCCCTCGACCGTTTTCATCGCAGCGTCGCCAATGTTGTTGTTGAAATCCCCGACGACGATAACCCTCTTTGTTCTCTCTTTCGGGAGAACCTTGGTCGAAAGGCTATGCGCATGGCCATCATTTGCGCCCGACTTGCTGATATGCAGCGAGTAAAATGCGAATGAAACACCATCAATCTCTGTCACAGCTCTGACAACCGATGCGGGATTCCAGCCACGGCCCGTGAGTTCATATTCTTCAGTGCCTTCTAGCGGTGTCCTGCTGAGAATTGTCTTGTATTTGTCCTTGTGATTTGCCGATGAGATCTTGCCCACAAAACAATATTGCATCCCCAGCACCTTGCCGACGCGAGCCGTCCAATCACCATCAGGAGCTTCGTCAAAACCGATGATATCCAGCTTGTATGGCTTGAACATCTCTCCAATTTTTTCCGGAGTCGCGCTTTTGCCGAACTCGACATTATAAGAAGCAACACGAACCGTAATCAGTTTATCAGGCTCTGGAGCGGCAAGACAGAGTGTGCCACCACACAAGCATGTAACAACAAGGGACAGTAATTTGATGGCTCTCATTCTAAGTTCTTTCTATTCTGTTTTTGCATATCTAATCCCTTCTCCCGTGAGTTAAGTAGGGCCGGTTCCCACCGGCCAGAATGTGATTTCGATACAACCATCGAAGGTGATGAACGGTGGCTTGTGCGGAGTCAATTGTTTGCACGCCCCAACGAAAGCGGCCGGTGGGAACCGGCCCTACTTAGTCTTTCAAACTGATCTGTCTCCGATCACCGTGCTGCTTGTGTTTGTCGTTGATACAGTACAACTCCAGGTCAGCGGTTGTTTCAGTGAGCTTCATGTCGACCCACCCATGTGCATGGCCTTTTCCAAAATAGTAGCTGACTGCCGGTTGGTTAATCAGATGGAGATGGCCCCGTCGATCATGCTGCCACTCATGCGTGTGACCATACAAATAGGCTTTGGCATGCTTTCGCAGGGCAAGAAGTTTCAACAAAGACGAGCCATCACGCATGCCCTTGATGGGACGCACGCCTCGGTTGGGATACGGGTTGAAGTGAGCAAAGATAAGAGCTGGCTTGTCCGCTCGTTCGTCGAGTTGCTTCTCAAGCCAGTCCAACTGTTGGTCTCCCAGGATTCCTTTTTTTCCTGAATCCAACAGGAAGAGATTCGCGTGCAGCAGTTCAATCACGCCGGCCTGAACGCCCATCTGCTCTTTCTTCAGGAACGGAAACAATTTCCACAGGTTCTCACGATTGTCGTGATTGCCGATCGTCACGTGAACGGTGATACCCGCAGCACGAATCGGTTCCACAAGTCTGAAAAACTCTTTGTACTCGGCTTCTTTACCATTGCTGAGAGCACAGTCGCCGTTGACGATCAGGTGAGCCGGTCGAGGATTGAGTGCAATGACGCTCTTGGCCGTCTGTGCAAGACAATCCGCCATGTTCACCCCCTCATGCTCGGACGCCTTGACGGGCGAACCAGGCCACTTCGTCCCCGGGTAAAAATGATTTGGATCGGCACTGATGTGCGTGTCCGCAAGCAAGGCAACTCGGGTTTGGTCCAACTCAACACGTTCACTATCCGCGGCGGCTGGCGCACGAGACGTCATCATCGCAGTGCCGCCAGAAGCGACTGAGCTCTTGATGAATTGACGACGAGTGATCGGTGGAAGAATGATTGGCATCTTTAATCTACTTGGGTATATTCTGTTAGCGAATCTCGGAATGAACAACGCGGCTTTGCCGCGTACGCTTCCATGCGATTGTTCGATACCGTTTCTTTATTTATCAGCATTTTTTTTCCTGGAGTCGCTCTTCAAGCGGATTCTATTGCCCGAGGCCCAGTTGCGTAAGCTTCCACGTCTTATCGCTGCGGACCGTACCGTCACCGTAGACGATGCGGACCCGAACAGTGGGATCCTGGCGCGTGGTGTCGAAATCCACAGTCGCAAAGCTGAGCGTTTTACTGTTGGCCACCCCAGAGGAAATGACTTCCACCAGAGGATAGCCGACGCGATCGGACTCGGGGTGCTCCCAGACGAGGGATCGATGGATGTCGCCTGACATGTACATCACACCAGAGATTCGGTGCTCTTTGAGGGCATCAAAGAGGCGGTGGCGCGAGAATGTGTAGATACGCCAGCCGTCAACCTCGCTGTGGTGAAGGGTGCTGCCGGAGACGATAACTTTGAAGCGGGCTTGCGAGTTCTTGAGTCCGTCCAGCAGCCACGCAAACTGCGCGTCGCCCAGCATGCGCTTCTGGTCGTCGTCCGGAGCTTCGTTTGGCGAGCGGTGATAGCGACTGTCTACCGTGAAGAAATCTACATCGCCATGAGAGAATTTAAAGAAGGCGCCCGGGGTATCGGGCGTTCCGAGAGGCGGATTTGCCCAGACCTGCTTCCAGCCGGCCAGCGAGTGTTCTTTGCCCTTCGCGGTACCATCGGAATTATTGGGCCCGTAATCGTGGTCGTCCCAGATCGCGTAAGTCGGGATATTGCGAAGCACGTTAGCGAACTCCGGCTGGCGACGGTAGGCCACGTGGTGTTTTAATTGCACAGTCGGATCTGTGGTGTCGGCGTAGTGCGTGTCGCCCACCGTGAGGTGAATGTCAGGTTGCTGAGCGAGTAGGAGAAACCAAGAGGACAGAGGTTTTCCGATTCTCATGCAGGAGGTGAGCGCCAGTCTGAAGGCCGCAGGTTTTCCAGTTATTGGTGCCGTCTTGAAAGTTCCAGACCAGGCGGGATCGGCCTTGCCATCTACAGTGACTTTGTAGGTGTAGCGCGTGTTTGGCGACAATCCATCGATGACCGATTTGAATGGGCGTCCCGGGCCATCGGCAGCCGGGTTGGGCACGGCTACGAATTGCCCGCTGCCATTTTTTGGCGAGGCGGGGTTATCCGATTGGTATGCATAGATGCACTCGGATTCAGCCGGCGCGAACATCCACAAGGACACCCGACCAGGTTCGATGGCCCCGACGAGTGGGCCGACGATACCTTCCGGGGCTGCATGGAGGGCGGTAAGTGGGAGAAACAGAAGAGCGATCAGTAGGCGTGGATTCATAGTTTCATTCTTTGTGTGATGGATCATTGATTATTTGCGGATCAGGCGCGGCTATTTGCCTTCGCCTGCATCCGGCTTGTTAGCATCTAATAGATGTAGGGCCGGTTCCTACCGGCCAGTTCATATTCGTCCGGTGCGAACCGGACCTACTCTCCAACAGACTTTTCGATGTGGTCAAAGCTCAAACTGGGGTTTCGATCTCCGCATGCCCAGTCCTTTGAGTAAACACCCTGATCCACCCAACGATGAAAACTTGACCAAGGCCAGTCAACCGGACAGCGTACATGCCCCTGTTTCACGGGGTTGAAGTGGATGTAATCAAAATGGCTTTCAAAGTCGTCGATCTCTTCGATCGTGTGTTCCCAGAATTTTGGCTGCCAGACTCCACGTCGACCATCTTTCTTACGCCCTTCGCTGACTTCGCATTCCGATCCGCCACCATCAAGTCATCGCTGAGTGAATTGGATTTTGATCCATTGCCAACGTCCAGAGTAGTTCGCGTCTCCAGGTGGCATGCACCAGATCGCATGCAGATGGTCCGGCAGCAAAACAATTGCGTGGCAATCAAAAGGAAGCGTTTCCATGCATTCACGCATCAGTTACCAAGGATCGTGCGCGCGACTTCAGACTCAAATTTTGGGCGACGCCCATCGGTCATAATGTTAAACAAGAAGGTTCCGCCAGGAACAAACGCGTGTCTCCAGTTTGGCATCTTGGAATTGTATCACGTAGGGCCGGTTCCCACCCGCCAGAATGTGATTTGGATGCAACCAACGAAGGTGATGATTGGTGGTTTGTGCGGAGTCAATTGTTTGCACGCCCAGAAGAAAGTGGCCGGTCGGAACCGCGTGGGGTCAAGAAAGTCGAACGAGCACTTTGGTCAATGAATTCCTGGGTTGCAACGATGACGGAGGAGCGATTTTAGGTCCAGATTGGGTCCAACGTGGACGACAACGCGGGCAAACCGAGCCAATTCGCCGTCACCGCGCAGCAGCGAACGCACCAAATAATTCACAGTCAGTGTCGGGAAGCGAAAGAAAGCAGGCCGAGCTAGGCAGCGCGGCGATACGATCGAAGCAAGCCACCAAGACACTCGGTCGTTTCGATCTCAGCTTTTATGTCAGGCGGACGGTCCATCGGCACGATCAGTTCGTTGTTTAAACCCTGGTGGTTTCTTTTAGTGTGATAGTGAGCGAGGAAAGACCGAACAGCTCTGCGCGTCGCGGTTTTGCCAAAGAGAATCAGTTTATGGACGCACTCGGATTTCAAAGATCCAACGAATCGCTCCAGGTGTGCGTTCAAGTTCGGGTTTCGCGGTGGCAACCGAACTGGCTTCACGCCCTCGTTGCGCAGAGATAAGCGAAATGATTGGCTAAATGTCGCGTCGTGGTCCATGATTAAGTACTTTTTGTCTTTGAGAAAGCCGTCCTCGTGGTTGGTCAGTTCAAGGGCAATCGTTTTCATCCACGCTTCGCTCGGATTGGTCGTGCAGCCGGCGAAGTTGACGCGACGTGTTTTCAGATCGATGACAAAGAACAGATAGAAAGTGGTCAGTCCGCCCTTGGTCCAGACTTCAACTGTGGTGAAGTCGATCGAAGCCATCACGTCCAAGTGCGCCTTCAAAAACGTCTCCCATGATCCTGTGCACTTGCGTTCTGGTGCTGGCTCAATGCCGTGGGCTTTGAGGATATTGCCAATGGTGGAGTCGCAGATGTGGTATCCGACGTTCGATAGCGCACCGCTAATACGGTCGTCGCCCCACATCGGATTCTCTTTCGCGAACTTCACGGTCAAAGCAACGATCACTTGTCGGATCTTTGGTCGACCTGATCTCTTCTCTTTTCGGTCGGAGCAGTCCCACTTATTGGCGACCAATTGTCGATGCCATCGAAGGATTGTATCCGGCGTGAACAGGGTCCCAAACTGCTCGAGTTGTTTGCGACCGAGGATATTTCTTTTGACTGCCAAACGACGTCGCTGGTCGCCGGTTAGCAAGATACGCTTCTTGCCGATCTTCTCTTTGAGAACGGCATTCTCGGTGCGAAGGTACTCAATGACTTCTTGTTGTTGTCGATTGACCCAACTGGCAAGAATGATCAGCATCAACTGCCACGGTTGAAGAATGAATTTCAACGGCGTCTCGGTGGTTCGGAAAACCCGAGAGGCTCATTGGTACGAAATGAAATGTAAACCTGCGTGGGCAAGCCTGAAAGCAATCGGAGTTTGCCTGCGTTCCGGTTAGAACGATCGCAGAAACATTACCGCCGTCGACTGCACGTCGGTTCGCCTGAGATGTATGCCTGTCAAACGTTTGGAAGTCGCTTTTTTACAGCGTTTCGTGCTCGGCTGAGTTTTTTGACCCCAAGCGACCAACAGAGACGCGAGTCTTAGATGGACGTTTTGAAGCAACGAAAGCCTCCCACGCTTTGATTTTCGGAGCCTATCCGAAAAAGCTGAAAAGGAGCGTACCGACGGTGATGAAGCCAAGCACGACCACCAACAGGTTTGGCATTATTTTGATCTTCTTCAGCAACGAGGGGCCAAACTGGCCAATCAATAGTAGCGAAACAACAATACCTAGAATTGCCCCTGCTGTAACATCTCTAGCAATCAGAAACGCCGAGAGCAGAAGAAGCCCGCCAGTGATGCTGCCTGCGATCAAAGAAGCCTTGCTTGCAGCTTTGACATAGCCCATGACTCCTCCAAAGACGACAAAAGCACCAAAGATCGCTGTCATGATTCCAGGAAATTCCACACAAATCTCTTTAAGTTAAATCGCTAAGTTCTGGCAGAAACAATTCAGCGGATTCGAATACAGATCTAACCACGCAAGCTGCCTTTCACTAAATTGTAGCCAGTCATTCTCGAGGTGTCAGCCACGCATCGCAACACTTAGTATTTCGTTCGACTCCCGCGTGGGACACAAACGTGCGTCCCGACGGAGGGAACAAAGATTGGCGTCATGCGTCCCGTCAAACGCGTGGCGACGTACGCGGAATGCATCAGTTGTTCATGGAAAGGCAACAAGGAAACCAAATGGAGCAAGTTCGATCATAGCTATCCACTCTTTCTCAACACCGAACATCCAGCCTTTCTCGGCTTGCCAAAATCCCGTGCGGTCTAAAAAGTCGAAGGAACACTTTGGCCGATAAATCCCGAGGTTGCGCCGGCGAATGAGATTAGATTTCGGGTCGAGGCCGTATCTAAATTGGACGCTGGCAGGCACAAAACTGGCGAAACCGGGCACGCCGCGCAGCAGTGAATGCACCGATTGGTTCAAAACCAAGTTGGAGTAACACGGGTCGCCGGCCAAGCTAAGCAGCGCGTCGATACGACCGAAGTACGCCACCAGGACGCTCGATCGTTTCGATCTCGGCATCGATGCCAGGCGGTCGATCCATCGACACGATTAGCTCGTTGCCTAAACCCTGATGATTCCGTTCAGTGTGATAATGAACAAGGAACGTGATAATGAACTGGGAAACCCTGACCAGCTTGTCGCGTTGCGGTCTCGCCGAAAAACATCAGTTGGTGCGAGCATTCGGACTTCAGCGATCCGAAAAACCGCTCCACGTGTGCATTCAGATTAGGACTTCGCGGTGTCAAGCGAACGGGCTCAACGCCCTCGGTGCGCTGGAAGTTCCGAAACGACTGACTGTACGTCGCGTCGCGGTCCCTGATCAAATACGTTTTATCATTGAGGAAACCGTCCTCATGGTTGGTGAGTTCGAGGGCAATCGTATTCATACACTCTTCATTCGGATTCGTGGTGCAGCCTGCAAACTTGACGCGGCCAGTTTTCAGCTCCATCACAAACAGCAGATAGAAAGTAGTCAGTCCGCCCCTGGTCCATAATTCCACGGAAACCCGATCCTATCATTGGTCTGCAGCGGTGCTGACAGTCACAACATTCTGGAGGTTTGTGCGTGAGTTCCCACGGAAGGGCATGAACGGGGCCCCGGTTCTACAACGCCTCCGTTGGGTAAATCCAATCACAGGCTCTCCCACGAGTAAGTTCAGGTCATTTCCAACAGCCGCCAGCGCTTTGCACCGTTTAATATTTTAACTGAGCTTCCACCCCTTGCGGTAATCGCGCCGAATGAATCGCTCGGCATCGGGAGCGTTGGTGGCTCTCATTTCTTTTGTGTCCCACTGGATTTTTTTCCCGGAGCGAAACGCGACGTTGCCCAAGTGGTTGGCCTCTGTCAGTAGACCGGCATATTCAAAGTTGCTCAGTGTCGGAGCGCCGCCTTTGCATGCGGCGACCCAGTCCTCACGATGGCCGGGCGAGCGTGGAATGAACGGATCAGGACCTTTGAAGTCGGCGAATTCTTCTTCTGGCAGCAAAACATGCTTTTTATAATCAGATAACAGCATGCCCTTGTCACCGATGAACAAATGACCGTTGGCCCATTGCGGAATCCCCTTGTCTTTCCAGATTTGAGGTTTTTCCAATCCCTGATACCAGGACAGTTTCACCGGTGGCAACTCGCCGCGAGCGCCGTATTCATAGGTCGCTTGCATCGAAGCGGGAGCAATATCGTGATGAGGTTTCGGTCCGCTGGCCTCGACCGTCAGGGGCGCATCGAGCTTCAACGCCCAGAACGGTAAGTCGATCATGTGACTGCCGAGGTCGGACATCGTACCGTTTC
>JAPKCI010000240.1 GCA_028823035.1 Rubripirellula sp. | reverse complement strand
TTTTTGGGAGTGGGCGGTAGAGAACTCGAATCTCCGACCTCCACGATGTCAACGTGGCGCTCTAACCAACTGAGCTAACCGCCCGGATTACGGCAGGACTGAAACCAGAAAATGTCAGTTTGCTTGTTCGACCGGAATCTGCTCGTAGACGCGAAGAAACCTCGCCCACGACGTGGCTAGTCTGCGCGGCGCACGCTGTTCCGTCAAGTCCGCCAACATTGTTCCCAATCAGGAACCTCCACCTACCGGGAAAGTCAATCCATTCCCTCGAAAGACCCCGCAAATCTTGCCTTTTCCCTAAATTCCTGTTGACGGTCCCTATGCGGGCGTCTGATACTTTGTCTTCGCATTAGTGCGACATTGTCTGCGGGAAATTCTGAGGCCAGCCTTGGTGTTGCCTGCTCGTTCACAAAATCGGTCCTGCTCATTGGCAACGACCGACCCATTCCTTTATGTGCCGAATCGCCCTTCGGCCGGAGAAGACAGCTATTAGTGGCATTGCCTCGACGAAATAACCAACCTGAAGGAAATCGCGATTCAGTACGCATCAATCAAAACATTCGTATCACACCGATTCGAGTCGTGAGCGAACAGGGAGAGCAGCTGGGAATCATTCCCACAGAGCAGGCTCTCGAGCGGGCTCGCGATGCGGGCTTGGATCTTGTGGAAGTCGCCCCCAACGAGCGGCCCCCTGTCTGCCGAATCATGGATTACGGCAAGTACAAGTACGACAAGAACAAAAAGAAGAACACCGGGCAATCGCACACCAAGACGAAAGAGATTCGTCTTCGGCCCAAGACTGGTGAGGAAGATATTCGCACCAAGCTTCGCCAGGCAGAAAAATTTCTGGAGAACAAGGATAAAGTGCAGGTCAGCGTTTTGTTCCGCGGACGCGAGATGGCTCACATTGAAGAAGGGCACAAGGTCATGGAAATGGTGATCACTACCCTGAGTGAGTTTGGCAAAGTCGAAACGCGACCCCAACAGCATGGTCGAAGAATCATTTGTATGATTTCGCCCAAGTAATGTTGCCAGTCATCGCAAGCCAAGGTGTGATCATCGGTAGGTGATCACGCCACGCTTCGTCGCTCGGGGCTGTAATCCGGATGGGAATGGCGTTAACTCCAGACCCCCGATCTGTTGTTGCGGCAAACCCCGTCTCGTCGCTGACAGCGAAATGTTATTCGGGATGACTTAGCAAAGCAGATCTCGCAGGATCGAGTTCCTACCATGACAAGCCTTGAAGCCGTTTGTACTTCGCTGGCATCCATCGCCCCTCTGCGTTTGGCGGAAGACTGGGATAACGTTGGGTTGCTGGTTGGGAATCGGACGCAATCGATTTCAAAAGTCATGACCTGTTTGACGGTCACCCCCAACGTGGTTTCTGAGGCAGTGGAACAGCAGGTCGGCTTGATCGTTGCCCACCATCCATTGCCATTCAAGCCATTGGCTCGTATCACCTCGGACACCATTCCTGGTGAAATGGTACTGCGTTTGATCGCCAGCGGAGTCGCTGTTTACAGCGCTCATACAGCGTTTGATTCGGCAGCCCAAGGCATCAATCAGCGTTGGGCTGACTTGCTCAGCTTGGAGTCGGTCGAAGCATTGGTTCCTGTGACCGATCAACCCGGGGTTGCGAAACGGTCGGACATCGAAGGAACGGGCCGTCTGGGTTGTCTGGCACATCCGGAAAGCTTGCAGGATTTTGTGTCCCGAGCTGCCGCGGCGGTTGGCGCCTCGTGCCCACGTTATGTCGGTGATCCCGAACGCAAGGTCAGCAGGATCGCTCTTGCCTGTGGCAGCGGAGGTAGTTTTCTGTCTGCTGCCCGACGCAGGGGCTGTGATGCAATGATCACGGGTGAGGCGACCTTCCACACCTGTCTTGAGGCTGAGTCGTTTGGAATCGGAATGGGACTGCTGGGGCATTACTGGAGCGAACGGTTCGCCATGGAAAGCCTCGCCGAGATCTTGGCCAAGACGTTTCCGGAGCTTGATATCTGGGCCAGCAGGACCGAGCACGATCCGCTGAAGACACTCCCGTCGTGAGCTTGCCAGCCCGTCTGCCAGCGATTTGCACTGCGGAACAATTGCACTGCGGAGCATTTGCACTGCGGAGCATTTGCACTGCGGAACAATGGGCTCGCGAAGAACGGTCAGCGGTTCTTCCGTATCTCAATGACTCCTGACCGCGATCGTGGTTCAGGTTCTTGTACTGCACATTTGATGTGTGCCTTCGCAGTGCTCTGAACTCAGGATGCTCTGAAGCCAGGACTAATTGGGGTTTTGGTTTTCACCTGACGGTCCACCCGGCAGGTTCCGCGGACGTCCATTCAAATTGGGTGGTCCGTTGGATCCCGTGTCACCTCGCGATCCAGGATTATTGAACCCCCGTCCATTCGGCCCGCCCTTTAAAAAATCACTGCGATTGTTTTCGTTGCCTCGCGGGAAATTGACCAACGGGAGCAGGTCACGTGGGTCGGAGTTTTGCAGCTCGATTCGAGTCAATCTGCCATCGCTGTTGGTATCCGCCCGCATGATTTTGGAGTTCTCCTGTTTCGGCAATTCACTCGGCTCGATCATGCCATTGTTGTTGTTGTCGAACTTTTGCAGGAAGCGATCAGTCAGGCTGGGCCGCCGATTCTGACCAAGACCGCCTGGCCTGGTACCTGGTCTGGTACCCGGTGGTTCACGCCGCCGCTCAATATCTGTGCTGCCTGAATCGGCTGCAGTGTCAGGTGGAACGTTAGCTGCTATTGCAGTGGCTGTAGGTGGCGAGGTGGTTGCGGGTGAGGCTGCCGGGGGCGTTGGTGGTTGCGAAAAAAACCACACAGCACCGCCAATCAGGATCAGGCAGGCAACAGCACTGGCGATCATGCCACGAATCTTGGGGTTGATGTGGCCTGGCTTGTTCGCGACTGGGCGGGCCGGTATCGCGAATGCTTGTGCAGCAAGGGGACCGGCGACAGCTGTGGCATCCGGCAGGTCAGCGAAGAGATTGTTGTCGAAATCTGCCGACTGATTTGCTTTCTGCAGGTCGCTCTTGGTATCCCGATTGTCTTCCGCGATTCGTGCTTGAACCTTTGTAAGCGTGGTGGCAGCCCATTGCTGTGTTTTGGAATTTTTTGCGTGGGGATTGTCCAGAATCTGTTGCAGGATGGGTGCTGCGGCAATGAATTGTTTGGAGTCACAGAGCGTTTTTGCCAGTTTGGTCTGCTCGTTCAACTGAATCCGCGTGACGTTGGCTTGCACCGTTCTGGTCGCGTCGCCTGAGGATTTCGTTCGGGATGATGTGGATCGCAGGAATCGCTCAAGATCATTACCGAAGCTTTCCATCGATGAGTATCGTTCAGCTGTATCTTTTGCCATTGCCTTGGCGCAGATTTTGGCCAGCACCGAGCTGATGGTGGGGCGTAATGATTTCAGATCAGTGGGCTGTTCGGTCAAAATCTGGCCGATCATTGCCACGGTCGATCCGTTCCCTTCATACGGCAATCGCCCCGACAGGATTTCATAAAGAACCACACCCAGTGCATAGACATCAGACCCCTGACCGATGGAGTCAGTGGCCCCGCGAAGTTGTTCGGGCGACATGTAGGCTGGCGACCCAAGCAGTGCGCCTTCCTGTGTCAAACGCGAGTCGTCACCAAGATCATCGGGGCAGGCCAAGCCAAAGTCCATCACGATCGGTTCCTTACGGTGATCGATCATGATGTTGGCAGGTTTAAGATCGCGATGGATGATGCCGCTGCCATGAGCTTCCTGCATGGCTCTCGCGACTTTAAAAACTGTCACGGCAGCAAATCGCTCGGACAATTGTTCTTGGCCGTTGATATGGCTCGAGAGCGTATCGCCTTTGATCAAGGCCATTGCGATGTAATGGGTACCGTCCACTTCGCCCACATCGAAGACGGGGCAGAGGTTGGGGTGGGCCAGATTCGCAGCCGATCTGGCCTCCCGATAGAAGCGTTCTACAAGCCTCGACTTGGCATTGGATTCAAACTTCGGAACTTTCAAGGCGACTTTACGATCCAGTTGGGTGTCGTGCGCTCGATAGACCGAGCCCATGCCCCCTCGACCCAGCAGCGTCTCAATCCTGTATCGGCCTAGAGTTGACGGAGTCTCAGCGTCCGAAAAGTCGCCGTTTATCTGTTTTTTATCTGTTTCATCTTCGGCAAGCGTCGCATCCAATTTCTGGACACCTGTCGTTGCATCGGTTGGCAACGATTCTGGTGGTGGCGACTGTGAGCCAGCAGAGTTCTGCTGGGCGGCAGCGCCTGAACTCAGCGGAATTTCAAGGGTTTGATCGTCTGGTCCATGCGTCACGACCGAACGGGTGGGATCATTCGAATCGCCGCTCGCCGCAGAAGAGTCTTGGGGAATCCCACCGTCAGATGGATCTGGATTGAAATTGGATGGAGAGCGATTCACTCGGCTCGGGCCTGCATGTCGGTTTGGACCGGAATTGTTTTGGACCGGAATTGTTGAGGCGGCTGGCTAGCCCGTTCAACGCAGCGGGAACGATTAACTCCACCAGCGAATCTGATTATAGAGGAAATCAGGGTGAAACGGTCCCGGTAAGATTTGTCTGTTCGTCCAGTTGGGTGTGATTTCGGACTCGATCAGAGGAAAACCCTGCGGTTGTTCACCCGTGGAATGATTGACCAACTCCGAACCCCACTTAGAATCATGACTGGATCGGTCCAGATCCCCCCCGGAGTGGCGTTTCCATCCAGCTACAATGGGCCCATCCGCTACGTTTGACCTCCATGAGATTGATGACAGAATCATCCCGTTGGCTTGCCGCCCTGCCCGTTTACAACGAAGTCGATTACGTCGATTCGGTTCTGGATGAGGTCATGCGTTACGCTTCAGCCATTCTGGTGGTCGATGACGGGTCGGTTGATGGCACGGCTGATCGGCTTTCACAACGGCATGATATTTCACTGATCCGGCACCAGCAGAATCAGGGTTATGGGGCGGCCCTGCAAACGGCATTTCAGCACGCCATCGATGAGGGATACGAGGGCATCGTCACTCTCGACTGTGATGGTCAGCATCAACCTTGCCGCATCCCTGAGTTCATCCAGGCTGCGACTCAGGCCGACATTGTGTCGGGAAGTCGTTACCTGAAGTGTTATCAGGGCGATGATGCGCCCCCGCAAGAACGCATGCGGATCAACCGTACGGTCACAAAAGAATTGAATGAGCGTCTGGGGTTTTCTCTGACCGATGCATTTTGCGGTTTCAAGGCCTATCGGACGTCGGCTTTGCGGAAATTGAGGATCACCGACCCCGGTTACGCGATGCCGTTGCAGTTGTGGGTGGAAGCAGCTGCGGCAAAGTTGAACGTCATGGAGATTCCTGTGCCTCTGATTTATCTCGATCTGGAACGATCTTTCGGTGGTGCTTTGGATCAGGCCGAGGCCCGATTGGCTTACTACCACGACGTCCTCGACAAGGCGATTGCACGTTTGGCTGAGGATGGTGTTTTTTTTCCTCCGCGCGAGGAAGTCGCTTGTAATTGATGAACCAGTCTACCACCCCCAACCCGAATCTGGCTCGTCATCCGAGCGAGAGTCCGAGCGAGAGTCATTCGGAGCGACAGCCTCTGGGGTTCAGGGACTACCGTGCGCCGCGTCAGCACGGAGAGTCATTTGTCGAGCCGGCGTTTGATCAAGCTTTGCCTGTTCTCGAAGCAAACCGACAACTGCTTTCTGGTCATACGATTTTCGAGTCACTCAGGGAGCGTGCGCGTCGGCAGTTGATCGAAGATGCGATGCGTTATACATCGGTCTATCGCAATACTGATTGGTTGGACGGTGAGTCGGTGGAAGCCATTGCCCAGCGGCCAATCCTGATGGCGGGTCACCAACCGGCGTTGTTCCATCCCGGTGTATGGTTCAAAAATTTTGCCCTGAGTCATGTGGCCCAACAAACGGGTTCGGTGGCAGTCAATCTTGTCATTGATAACGATGTTGCCGCAAGCAGTTCCATTCGTATTCCCACCCTTGACGCCGAAACGCTGGAAGCGGTGTACGAAGCCGTCCCGTACGACGAGGCGGCGGGTGGCGTTCCCTATGAACAGACCACCATCCGCAATCAGGAAGTTTTCGACCGATTTGATGACAGGGTAAAGCGTGTTGTTGCGACACTGGTTGAAAAACCATGCGTCGACCAACTTTGGGACCACGCCAGAGCAGCGATTGAGCGATGTGGTGTTGCTGGCTGTGCGTTGGCTCAGGCCAGGCACGGATTGGAAGGCGATCTCGGCTTGCAAACACTTGAGCTACCTATCGGCGTCGTTTGCCGAACCACTGCCTTTGCCGAGTTCGTACTGCTGATTCTGACGGAACTGCCGCGATTTCAACGTTGTTACAACCTGGCTGCTGACGAATATCGTCAACATCATGGCATTCGCAGCACGGCTCATCCGGTGCCAAACCTTGCTGAACAGGATGGTTGGTTTGAAGCGCCGTTGTGGATTTATGGCAATCAGTCACCTGTTCGTCGACCCGTGTGGGTTCGGCTCTCGGATGATCATCTGGTGATCAGTGATCGAGAGGAACGTGAAGTCAAACTTGACATCCGCTACCCCCGACTGGCTGCTGAAAAATTGATCAGCATGCTGACCCCGGACTTTAAGCTGAGGCCTCGCGCCTTGCTGACAACGATGTATGCCCGCCTGATCTTGAGTGATCTCTTCATGCACGGCATCGGAGGTGCCAAGTACGATCAGTTGGGTGATCGCATCATTCGCTCCTTTTTTATGGTCGAGCCTCCCAGGTTCATGGTGATGTCTGCCACTGTGCAATTGCCCGAGGTAAAGTCAGCGGATCATGCCGGCAGCGTCCGGCAACTCAAACGCCAGTTGCGGGAAACATATTTTCAGCCTGAGAGGTTTGTTGACACCGCCGACTTGGACGCAACATTGATCGCCCGCAAGGCAGGGTTGCTGGTCAACCAGCCACCACGCGGCGATCGCAGAAACTGGCATCGAGAGCTGACTGAGATCAATCGCCAGCTTGCGAGCTGTCTTGACGACCGACGTAGCCAACTGGTTGCCGAACTGGCGACAGCTCAGCGGGCCGCCGCTTCGCAGGCGTTGTTGGCGAGTCGTGAACACCCATTTTGTGTGTTTCCCGTCGATTATCTACGGGAAACCTTTTCGCAACTGCTTCGCGGGTTGGCTCCTGCCCGTCAGCAACCTTAACGGTTCCCGACCAGAATCTGCCCTACGAGCAACCAGACGGCGGTAAAGGTAAGACCGAGTGCGGCGTGGATAGCATCAGCATTCATGAAGTGGGCCTCAATCAGAGGGAACGGTGGCGTCTGGCCCGTTCCATGGCCCAAAAATCAGTGCGAGCATAATTTGCTGTCGCAGTTTGAAAGCACGCCTCTCCCGGCGTACAAAAGAGTGATCGGCAAAAGATTCACCCCATCTACAAAGAAATTCTAAAGAGCGGATAATTTAGCCAAACCACACAATTTAGCACCACGTTTTCAGACGGCATCCAGCATGACAATGAAGTATTGGTTGATGAAGACAGAACCCACGACCTACTCGATTCAAGATCTTGAGAAAGAGTCCAACCAAACCACCTGTTGGGAAGGGGTGCGTAATTATCAGGCACGCAATCTGCTGCGGGACGAAATTCAGGAAGGAGACCGGGTGCTGTTTTATCATTCCGCTTGCAAAGAACCGGCTGTGGTTGGCACCGCGGTAGTGTCTCGTCAGGGATATCCAGATCACCATGCATTTGACAAGCGGAGCAAGTATTATGACGCGAAGTGTGATCCAGAGAATCCCCGCTGGTACATGGTCGATGTGACGCTGGAACAGAAATTTGGCTGCCCTGTGACGTTGGCTTCCCTTCGCGAGAAAGCGGCGCTGACAGATATGGTGTTACTTCAAAAAGGTAGTCGTTTGAGTGTGCAGCCAGTGAAGAAGAAAGAGTTCGATGCCGTCGTCAAATTGGCAAAGTAAATTGAATGCCAGTCCTCATGCGAATGAAATTGTTGACAGGTCGTGGATGCAGTAGGCAGGTCATTTTTGCGGCTTTGGCATGGCTGGTATTTCGGCCTGCTGATTTCACGCTGGCTGCCGATTCCACGTTGTCCGAAAACCGTCCACCGAATATCGTCATGATCATCGCGGATGATCAACGGTACTCGGACTTTGGATTCATGGGAAATTCGAATGTCCGAACACCGAATCTTGATCAACTGGCTCGTGGTGCGGCGCTGTTCACAAATGGCTACGTTCCCTCGAGTGTGTGTCGTCCCTCGTTGGTCACGCTTTTGACGGGATTGTATCCACACCAGCACGGCGTCCACTTCAACCATCCGCCACCTGGTTTTGCGAGACTCACCAAGTCGCACGATATTGACAAAGCGGAATTTGATCGTCTTCGACAGTCCGCCGCTCGGCTGATTCGTTCTTTGCCTACGCTGCCCCGATTGCTTGCGGCGAAGGGCTACCGATGCTTTCAGACTGGCAAGTACTGGGAGGGGCACTGGCGGAATGCAGGCTTCACTGAGGGTATGACCATTGCTGAGCCTTCGGGCGGGCTTTACGGTGACAAGGAACTCGCCAACGGTGATCGGGTTGCTCATGGCAACGGGGACCATGGCTTGGCGATTGGGCGGCAAACCATGAAGCCAATTGAGACTTTTCTGGATGACGTGCGGCAGACCCCCTTCTTTTTGTGGTACGCACCGTTTCTGCCGCACACGCCTCACGACGCGCCTGAAAAATTCCAGCGTGCGGTGAAGGCCAATCCTCGTGTGGAACCCCATCAAGCACTCTACTATGCATCGATCTCACAGTTTGATGACACCGTCGGGCAGTTGGTTCGTTTGATCGACCAGCGTGGCATGACGAATGACACTCTGTTCGTCTTTGTGTCCGACAACGGTTGGGACCCTGATCCTGAGCGATTTAGCAAGTTGCGTGGTGAATGGGATCACACGCCGCGAAGCAAACGTTCACCCTTTGATGCCGGATTGCGGACTCCTATTCTGATTCGCTGGGCTGGTCGAACGAAGGTACAGCAGCATGATGTACCGCTGAGTACGGTGGATTTGATGCCCACATTGTTGGATGCAGCAGGAATAGACCACGATTCGATGAACTTGCCGGGAATCAGTTTGTGGTCAGCCGCGGTCGGTGCGAAGCCGCTCTCCAAAAATCGACCGGTCTTCGGTGAAATCTATCCAGGAGATGCCTCCGTAATCGGAGAGCCTGAACGGGACTTGGCCTATCGCTGGGTTCGCCGAGGCAGGCAAAAGTTAATTGTGCCTCGGCAGTTGGGAAAAAGGACACCCTGGAAGGACTTCTTGACTGGTCCAGCGTTGTACGATGTTGTTCAAGATCCGGACGAACGAGTCGATTTGATCTCGGATCCAGCAATGGCGGGTGCGGTCAAGGACTTGAGAGGTCTACTTGATTTCTGGTGGTCGCCAGACAAGTAACCCTCAGGCACAAGCAATTCAGAACACAGAACGCAGAACACAGAACGCAGAACGCAGAACACAGAACACAGAACACAGAACACAGAACACAGAACACAGAACACAGAACACAGAAC
>JAPKCI010000239.1 GCA_028823035.1 Rubripirellula sp. | reverse complement strand
ATGTCTGGCAAAATATGTCTGGCAAAATATGTCTGGCAAAATATGTCTGGCAAAAAAAAGAAACGGAAATGAAAACGATTACAAAAGTCGCGGTTTTGGTCGCGTTGATGGCGTCCCCGACATGCGTAGCGGATCGACCCAACATCATTCTGTTCGTTACGGACGATCAGGTGAAGGAAGAACTCGGCTGCTACGGCGGACGGGTTCTGACGCCGCACATCGATCGTTTGGCAAGTGAAGGGATGCGTTTCGACAACGCACATGTGCCTTCGACTGTCTGCACGCCTTCACGTTACACGATGTTGACGGGCCGGTTACCCGGCAACTCGTACTTTAAATCCTATCTGTCCGAATATCCTCGTGATCGACAGGGCAGTCCCGGGTTCAATGTGGGTCTTGAAGACGACAACATGAACATCGGAAACGCGTTGCGTGAGGGCGGTTACGTCACCGGTTTAGTAGGGAAACTGCACGTGGGACCGCGGTTGAAGAAACGCGAGGACTTCGAAGCATTCGGTCTTTACTATCCTGACAATGAGGCGGATCCCGATGCCCCCGAGACCATCGCGGGCTGGCAGCGCAATGAGCAATGGTATCGCGAATGGGTCAAAGGCAAGGGGTTCTCATGGGCCAAACGCAACTACTGGGGAAACATCCACGATCCCTATGGTCAGCACAATGGAGAATGGACCCTCGAAGCGGCGCTTGAATTTGTGGAGGAAAACAAAGACAAACCGTTTTATCTTCACTACACGACTACGCTGATGCATGGTGGGGGAAAGGCCTGGAGTGAATCGATGAATCACCCCCTCGCTTCTGGAGCGGGCAAGCTGGACAAACTTCCGCAGGTCATTCCGTCACGTGATGAAATTCGAGACAATGTAAAGACGGCTGGACTTGAACCTGATTCGGTAGGATTTACTTGGATGGATGCCACTGTCGGAGCGTTGTTGCACCAACTAGATCGCTTGGAAATTGCTGACAACACGCTCTTCGTTTTCGTATCCGACCACGGCACAACAGGCAAATGGACACTGCACGATCACAACGGAACCGCCGTTCCTTGCATCATGCGCTGGCCAAACGTGATCAAGCCCGGTACTGTCAGTTCCAGCTTGGTTCAAAGTACTGACTTTGTCCCGACCTTTCTCGACATTGCAAATGTCAAAAGACCGGAAGGCTATCGCATGGACGGCAAAAGTTTGCGTTCGTTATTGTCTGATCCGGCGCACGTGGTTCACGACCACCTCTTTTTCGAGCTTGGAAATGCACGCGCCGTCCGTACTCTCGATTGGAAATATATCGCGATTCGCTATGGTACTGAACAGTTCAGACGCATCCAGACTGCTGATCTCACTAGGCTACCCCGCGCCCTGTCCTACATCGGTAACGACAAGACGCTTTCGAATCACCTGGCCCGACGCCGTCACTTTTTGGAATCCGATCAACTCTACTATCTTGCCAAGGATCCGCAGGAGGACACCAACCTCGCCCAGCAAGGGAACCATGCCCCGCAGTTGAGCGAAATGAAGGCGATCCTGATGCAGTATTTGGAGTCTCAGGCCAGACCCTTCGGCGAATTCATCGCCAGCCCTAATGCCGTCCCGGTTGCACAGATTCAGCCTTACGTCGAAAAACTTTCGCAGTTGAAAGTGATCAAACGCGGCTTCGAAATTGCCGGTGAAACATCCATGCCGCCCGCAGTAGGTCCAGACGCAATGAGCAGGCAGGAAAGAAAGAAGACGCGTGAAGAACGCAGAAAGAAACGATTGGAAAAATGATGAAAATGTAAAGTGGGAATGTGATCGTCATCAATGACGCCAAGAGCAGAAAGTCGCTTGGCCAATGGTTTAGAAAATGGCAAGCGAATGTGCGGGAGTGGGATGCGATCAGGCTGGAGTACGTGATGCCATCAAACGCATCTCCTTGACCTCAGCACTTGTTTTGGAGGTCGTTAGCCGAACCGGAAGCGTTCCCTTCCTGTAAGTCCGTTTGCGATACACTGTGCCGGACTTGTGGAGATGAAATCCTGGGGGAATACTTCCCAATTGCAACGATCCGTGGGGCGGGGTATTTCCAGTTGCATCGTTGCGGCTTGGATTACAGCTCAAAGTCGATCGACGGACGACACCTTTTCGGTCTCTTCGGAGGTGCTTGCCGTTAATTGCAGCGAGCCTCTGCGCGTTGCCCTAATGTTTAGGAGGCGTTGCCCTAATGCTTAGGAGGCGTTGCCCTAATGCTTAGGAGGCGTTGCCCTAATGCTTAGGAGGCGTTGCCTAGCGTGCAACCACAAAAAAATGCAGGAAAAAATGAATGCCCTAACCTGAAACTCTGATCAGCCGAGATCAGAGAAATGTGTTTGCCTTTCCCTGAGCGTGATCCGGTTTCGTATCTGAGCCTGTTGGGATTATCGGATACAGATTGCATTGGATCCATGCAGGGTACTGACGCCACGAGCAACACGAACAAAATAAATAAATGCAAACTTTTCTTTCTTCGTTTTATCAGTGGGTTTATGGGTTTCAAACGGCTTAGGTTTCTTCATCGGCAATTGATAATGAGATTTGTAACTCGTAGACTCAGAATCACCCGGCGTTTGGGTTGTTCTCTTTTGAAACTAAAATCAAGGAATTTAAGATGAAAGCTTTATGCCTCACTTTCGTCATGTTGATGTTCTGTTGCGACTCGGTCGACCTGAAAGCTCAAGACAAGCTTGCTGTTTCCAAGGGTCAGAAAATTGCATTTCTGGGTGATTCGATTACTGCCGCTGGAGCGAGAAAGGGCGGTTACTGCGATCTCGTGATCCAAACGTTAAATGCACAAGGTTTGGAAGTTACTTCTCGTTACGCCGGCATCGGTGGTCACAAATCGAATCAAATGCTGGCTCGTTTAGAGAAAGACGTTCTCAGTCACAAACCAGATTGGATGACTTTGTCCTGTGGCGTGAATGATGTTTGGCACGGTGCTCGCGGCGTCGAGTTGGAACCCTACAAAAAGAACATCACTGAGATCGTCGACCAAGCTCAAGCTGCCGGCGTGAAAGTCATGCTGCTAACTTCAACCATGATTACAGAAGATCAAGCAAATGACCTGAACCAAAAGTTGGCTCCCTACAATGCGTTCTTAATAGAATTGGCAGAAGAGAAGAAATGTTTAGTTGCCGATCTGAACACAGACATGCAGGAAACGCTGAAGGAATTCCCGGCAGATGCTGCCAAAGGAAAACAACTCACAAGTGATGGTGTTCACATGAACGCTTTGGGAAACTTCATGATGGCGAAAGGTGTGCTGAAAGCTTTCGGTTTAACAGATGAGCAGTTAGCAACCGCTCAAACGGAATGGAAAAACAAACAATCAAAAAAATAGGATCGTGTTGAAGTTCGTCTGGAGTTTTATGGTG
Source organism: Rubripirellula sp. (assembly GCA_028823035.1). Classification (GTDB taxonomy): domain Bacteria; phylum Planctomycetota; class Planctomycetia; order Pirellulales; family Pirellulaceae; genus Rubripirellula. Next base: position 6,222 of record JAPKCI010000239.1, on the reverse strand, counting down.
ATGAACGACCCGCTAGCCTGCCGGGAAAGTACACCTGGAGCGAACCTTCGGATCTTTGAAATTCAAATGCCTGCGCAAACGGATGCTCTTTGGCGAGACGGCAAGCCGCATAGCCGTTCGAGTTTTCCTCGTTCATTATCACACTGAAAAAAGCCATCAGGGTTTAGGCAACGAACTGGATATTCTGTCCTAGATCGAAACGACCGCATGCCTCGGCGGCTTTTTCGATCGAAAGGACACGCTGTTTAGCGCGTCCGGCCTTCGCTTGTCCAAGACCACACACCTTTCAAACCAATCGGTTGGATAACGGTGGCGGGTGGCAGATATTCAGGGTCGCTTTTTCGACGCTACCGTGCAATTTTGCTTCGACCTCGAACCAATGGCCGACTTTATTTGCCGACGCAGACTCGTGTTTCAATGGATGAAACGTCGTTCTTGGTTGTTGACCACAAGGAATTGACCTTGCAGGTTTTTTGAATCTTGCTAGCCTTCGTGTGTTAAATGTTGCTTGAAGGCGCCTGGTTATCCATCGCTACTGTATTTTCGATAGTGGCAGTGCAAGATCAACCATTAGCGTCATTCGTTACAGTTATTTCAATATTCGATCAGATTCCCCCACGGAAATTCCAAGGCGATTCCCGCTGCGGGTTTGACCAAGAGCTTGAGTTGCTTTGAAAACCAAGCTATCTGGCAGTGCTTTAACCACCATCAATCGGTGACTCGATGCGGATTCATTATCTGCAGCGATTCGGCGATTTGCTTTGGCTGACGTTTTGAAAACAAACCTCAGCCAACAACTGCTCACGCTGCGACTTAGCGTTTGGTCGTGTGCGACAAATTGATGCGAAACGCCCAGCGATGACACGCAATTCCAGTCGGTGTGTCAACGAGTCAGACATCTGCGTCCGGACTTCGAAAGCTGCTAAAGCATTACGCACTGGCAATCTCCTCAAGCCGTTGAACACGAGTTCAACCATGAGCATCGTGATTATGATTCAGTTACTGGACCCTTTAGTCGGCGAGGCTCATCCATCAGTAAGTACAGCGGTCCTACTTGCTGCCGGTACCGGAAGTCGGCTCAAACCTCTGACCGATGACGCTCCCAAATGCCTGTCGGAGGTAAACGGAATCACGATTCTACAACGTCTGATTCAGTCGTTGTCTGAGCATGGTTTTACACGGCTCGTGATTGTCGTTGGGTATCTAGGTCACCGCGTTCGAGATTTTCTGAACGAACGAAACGATGAGCTCGAGATTGAGTTCGTTACCAATCCACGCTACGCGACTACAAACAATCTTTATTCACTTTGGTTGGCACGGCTGTCGATCGACGAGCCATGTCTGTTGCTCGAGAGTGACGTGGTTTTTGATTCGTCGCTGTTGCGGGGAATGTTGCAACCAAACCGAATGGCTGTTTCTCAAATGCGGCCTTGGATGAATGGAACAACGGTTTCCGTTGACACTGCCCAGCATGTCACGGCATTTCAGATTGCAAATGCGAAGGCAGGCTGCGAAAGCGTGCACAAAACCGTCAATATGTACAGCTTTTCAAGAGACACATGGCGAAAATTTGTACAGCGTCTGTCTTCTCATGTAACAGCGGGGCGTGTCAACGAATACTACGAGACAGTGCTTGCTGAAATGCTCGGAGACGGAAGTATCGAATTGGAAGCCGTTCCGTTTGATAAAGGTTGCTGGTACGAGATCGATACTTTGGAAGATCTGCAAGAAGCGGAATTGATGTTCCCACTTGACGTCTCAACCGAACTTGGAAGTCTGCCCCTAACCGTTGCAGGATTGACAATCGCCCCGAATCTGGATTGACATAAATGTCCGTGCAAAGCATCTATCACCTGACCTACCGGAATTTGGCCAATGTCGCGTCGATACTGGGTGTCCTACCACTTTTCTTGTTGTTCGGCAGTTCCGGTGAATGGTACCTGATCCCTCTGATCATTTTCTGCAATGTGATGGATGATCTCGATGGCATCTTGGCTGTGAAGTTGAAAATCGGTAGTGAATTTGGGGCTCGACTCGATAACGTTTGCGATGCTATCTCACACAGTGTGATCTTAATGTTCGTGGGGATGGCGAATGGCGGCATCTGCATGTCTGCTGCACTCATTGCCATCACGGTGGTGGTGTTGCGCAGCGTTTCCCGGCTTGATCCGAGTGCTGCGGCAGGTAAAGGCTCACCGACGAATGAGCTGGTGCGGCACGTGTTCTTCATTCTGCTGCTCAGCGAGCACTTCGGCTTCGAGGGATCCCCCTATTTGATCGTCGCTTTCGTGCTTAACGCGATCACGATGGCTCTTCCATGGAAGCTGCCCTTTATGATTCGTGGGATGGCCAAGTCGGCTGTTGCCATTGGCATAGTCAATGTCGCATTGCTGGTTGCCTGGCTTGTGCCAAACGCGTTGCCCTTCATCGCGGCCGTCTTTATAGGCACTTACTTGTATTCATTTGGATGGGCACTGCTGTCGCATTTCAGAACGTCCTCACTCGCAGAGCCTGAATAGTTTTTCGCCCTCAGGATGCGGATTCCACGTGCCGAATTTTAGGCCGATACACTCGAGTCCTAGAACGAATGCATCAATCCTAATGCGTCAATCCTGGGGCGGTACCGAATTGGCCAGTCCGATTCGGTGTGATCAAAATACTCAGCCGAACATTCGACACTGAGAAACAGGAGGTTTCAACGAGAATTTGATCGCGGTTCTCGGCTGCACCAACTCATGCTTTGACGTCGGCAATCGTTTGACCATCGGTGTTTCGATGCGCCGTTGACTGCCACGGTTGGGAGAACCGTTGGGAGAACAGTTGGGAGAACCGTTGGAAGGCATCCCACGAACCGCTGGCACCCGTCGTGGCAAAAACTTGCGGCCAGAAATTCCGAAATGTCTTGGTAAACAACACTGCGAGAAAAATGCAATTCTGCACTCCCCCTCATCGATGTCTCCGAGAGCGTGCTTTCTGACGTCGAGGCAATTTGCGGTCAGCAAGGTTGACCGTCGAGCAGTCCGAAGCTACTTCGCTCACGATCACACAGAACGGAATCCTTAGGGTTGGCCAGCGAACTGAGTGTGCCGATGTATCACCCGACTGACTCGGAAGCGGAGATCGAAACGACTGACCGCCTTGGCGACTTGCTTCGATCGTATCGACTCGCTGCTTATTAGCTCATCCGCCCCTCGCTCGCCCAGCACCTCTACGCTCCCAAGACAATTTGTGTGAGATCTGATATCTGCTGCGCGGTGCCTCCGTTTCGGATCGCTTGATAGCCAGTTTCACGCCGTCTGAACTCTATTTCGACCGAGAATCAGGCCCTTTCTACCCGCCAACCGAGGTTTTACGTGGAGAAACGTTCGGTCCAATTTTTTTGACCCGTCGGGAGGCTCTGTCTGTCCACAGCGGCGGTCAAAAACTTGTACGTGGCCCGGCATATTTTGCCTTTTATACGTGGCATCTCCCGACGCCTATGGTTACTATCAGATTTATCAGATTTATCGGAATATTTGGTGCAACCGTTAGAATTCCGATTATCAGGGCGAATTGCAGGAGTCGATGAGGCTGAAAGCGGGCTGGTGGAGAACCGGACCTGCGACAGATCTGAGCATCTTCCGAGTTGCCGGTGTTGAGCTTTGCTCGTGCACAACGGCCCGGGTGGGTTCAGAAAGGTCTCGGCCGCAGTCCTTGGTGGGGAAGCTAGCAAACGGTTGCGAGATTGATTGTCCAAAGCGACAGGTGTTGTTTTTTGTCAACAACAAACCGTGGTTGAAATGCAACGTCTGTTGGGAGGATTCCTCGGTCGTTTTTTTGCAAAGTGTTCGCAGATAACGGTTTGCGAAGTTTTTTGCATCATTCAGCGATGTGTGGCACTCCGCCTGCTTTGTCAGTCCCACAACTGTTTGATCGATACGAAATGGGTTTTATAGGAACCAGACATGGTGATGAAATTGAATCGGCGCAAACTGCAAGGCGATGCATCTGTTCCAAATGGCGCGAGTTGGAACCGAACGAGTTCTCGTAACGGAGTTACGAAAAAGAAGCTGTTCGTCGGGGTTCAGATATTTCTTCTACTCATGCAGAATTCCGTGGCCTTTGCAGATCCTGGGGGCGGAACGGTTGTCGTTGGCAGCGCCTCGATTCAGCAGTCGGGCAGCACACGGACCATCCAGCAATTCTCCGATCGCGCTGTGATTAACTGGCAAGATTTTTCGATCCAGCAAGGCGAAACAACTCGATTTATCCAGCCCAATAGTTCTTCGGCTGTGCTAAATCGTGTCACCGGCGGCAACCCTTCAGCAATTCTCGGAACGCTTGAGGCCAATGGAAATGTTTTCCTCGTCAATCCCAACGGGATCGTCGTCGGGGCGGGGGCCAGAATAAACGTTAACGGTCTTGTTGCTTCGACGCTTGAATTAAGCGACGCAAACTTCATGCTAGGTAGCGACTACCAATTCGAAGGGAACTCCAACGCTTCAGTGATCAATGAAGGTGCTATTAAGGCCTTGGGTGGAGATATCTACCTTCTCGGCTCGCACGTCGAAAACCACGGTACGCTTCAAGCTGAAAACGGAACCGTCGGGCTGGGGGCTGGGCAAAGCATTCGGATTGTCGACTCAAACTTTCCGTCTCTTGTGGTTCGGGCAACGGCCGAGTCACTGGGCGGAACGGGAATCGTCAACACCGGACTCATTTCGGCGACCCAAGCCGAACTGGTCGCAAACGGCGGCAATGTCTACGGGCTGGCGATCAACAACGAGGGCATTGTTCGAGCATCTGGCTCAGAAATCCGTGGAGGCAGAGTCTTTCTGATTTCCGATGGAGGAACAATCCGAAGCTCCGGTGATCTCGTCGCGAAGAGAGGCCAAAATGGTGGTGATGTGATCATTCATGCCGGCGGCCAATCGGGTTCGGAAATTGAGATCCTCGGGACCATCGACGTTTCCGGCGACGATTATGGTGGGACGGTCGGAATGAAAGCAGCGTCGATCCTGCTTGGTGGTGCTACCGTTAATTTACAAGGCGGTATTGTAGATGGCGTTCGACTGATCTCGCTGGGAAGCAGTTCAGCCGAGATCGTCGATCCGACGAACAGTGGATTCCTCGATTTCTCGGATCAGGATGGCGTGACATCCGTTGTTGATAACGCCAACCAGATTCAAGTATCCGACGTTCAGGGGTTGAGCGTTAACGACAGCATTATCACGTCAGATGAACCTGGATTTGTGGATCTTCAAATTACAGCTGCTGATGCCGACCAGTTTATCTCGTTCATTACTTTCGACTTGGACGGCGGAACAACTTCGCCCGATGCAACGGTTACTTTCGAAGTCAAACTGCAGAAGCCGTCGGGCGCGACAGAAATAGTAGTGTTGGAGGCAAAGTTCTCTGAATTGACAGACAACAAGGTTGCAATCAAAGCCACTGGCGGTGATTTGATCAAGGCAATCACCTTCAATTCAAACTCCAACGGCGTCGACGGACACGCATTCATTTGCGAAGTCAAAACCGGTGATGTCGAACTCGCGACAGGGACACTGACGATTGCAAACCAGGTGACCCAAGGCAGCGACATCTACCAGGATTTCCAGTTCATGATCACCGCCGACGACACGCTAACTGGCGGGTCGGCCTTTGTCGATGCCTTCCTGAGTCATGGTGAAAACGAGGCCATTAATCTGTTGACCGAAGGGGAATATACCATTCAGGAAATCTTGCCAGAGGGTTGGTTCCTTGACTCAATTGACATCACGGGAGGTGACGGAACCTCTAACCTGGACACTGCCACCGCAATTGTGAATTGGGAATCGCATGAGAATATAACAGTCAGCTACACGAATACAGAAGGCGCGCACATCACGGTACTAAAACACGCCGAGGGGGGAGAGAATGTCGAATTTCAATTCGTTGCAACGGGTACCGACAACCGTGGTGAAGTATTCGAAACGCAATTTGCTCTCAACGATGGTGAACAACAAAGTATCGGAGAAGATGGCTATATCAGGCCCGGCACCTACACGGTCGAGGAACTGGAAACTGCAGGTTGGTTCTTCGACCAAGTTGTCTCCCATGGCGAGGGAGGGACCGTCTTGGACCAAGGACCAATACAAGTAGTCTGTGTTGGCCCTGGTGGTTGCATCGAACTTGTTTATTTCAACTCTCAAGGTGGTCAGATCACAATCGCCAAGAATGGGATTGGACCTGATGGTGCAAGCA
>JAPKCI010000238.1 GCA_028823035.1 Rubripirellula sp. | reverse complement strand
AGCAGGTGCTGTTGATCACTGAAGCAGGTGCTGTTGATCACTGAAGCAGGTGCTGTTGATCACTGAAGCAGGTGCTGGCGCGTCAGATTGCAAATTGTGTCGCTTGGAATTCATTGCTGTCAATGCGGTCGCAGATGTGTCCGTAGCGTTTCGAACGTTGTCCCAGGGCGATGTCGCGAGTTGCCGAGATGGCGGTCGCAGATCGTGTTAGTTCGTGATCCAAGAGTGAGTCTGGCTAACAGTCACCCCCAAGACCGGGATAGCGACGGATTAAGTCAGCGTCCGCCTCGCGTCGACGGTGAACCAGTCGACCCGAATGTTGCGTCCAAGGTCTTCCACACGACATTCTTTCAATTTGTAGAGTTGTCGGTGACGGGATCAGGACGCAAGTGCGAGTTGCGCATTGGGCAGTTTGGAATTGGGTGCAGCCGGCACCTTGGGTTGCGGCTCTTGTTTGCGAGCAGCCTTGGCCTCCTCGCGGGTACGAATCGTTGTGGCTTTGATTCGTTCGGCTGCGACGGGGTCGATTGGTCGCAGTACACGTTGAACCCGTACCAGGGATCGCAAACTGGGAGGGTTCTCCTCAATTGCACTCGCCCATCCCCGCGCCAGGGTCTGATTCAGGTTGGGCTGATTCCAACCTGTGAAGGTGGAAATGGGTTCGCCGTTGTAGTCTGCAGCAACAATCAGCGGTCTGGCTCTTCCTGTGGCTTCATAAGGGGGGCGATTGGTGATTTGACTTAAGGCTGGAGCCTCCCTCAGCGGCATGACAATCACCACGTACTCCTCGATCATCCTCCGCGTGACAAAATTCAGCGGGGGAAGCTTGTAATAGCCTTGGTGCGATTGTTCATGGAGTACAAACAGCAACGGACGCTTTGTCGTTTTTGCGTACGCTAAACGCGCCGCTGCTTGCGCCAATCGTGGTTTGGCAGTTGAAATGGGCTCGTTGAGGATTTTTTTGAAAACCGTTGGGTAGATCTGAGCAAGTCTTGGTAGTGGATTCTTGCTTAGCAATTCATGGATGCGTCGGTCCTTGTTAGAGATCGAAACCATGGAGGCTGCGTAGTGCAGGGATGAAGAATAAATGGCCTGTTGCTGAGGCGATTTGGATTCCAACTCTTCATACAGATGCACCGCCCAACTGGCCTCGGTTAACAGTTCCGAGGCTGAAACCGGTCCAGCCACGGCATGGATGACAAATCCGCTGGGGGTCATGAAGTAACTGGCAACATTGCCACCTGTTTTCTTGATGCGGCCGTTGATGTTCTCTACCTTGAAATCACCGACCTGTTGCTGAGTTGAAACGAAAGTCTTGGCGAAATAATTGCCAATCTGAGAGTCTGACAGAGCGCCCGCCCTGTATTTTGAGGCGTTGTTTCACGTAAAGCCCGGAATCTTGAAGTTGCCGGACACGTGCATCATGAAGACAAGTTTGTTCTCGTCTTCCGCCCGTTGGTAAGCGTCGGCAGGTGAAGCAGCCCACTGAATGGTTGTTCCGTACGTTGGCAGCGACGTGGGGCATTGGCCATCGGCGCACATGGGCGCCGTGGCTTCTGCTGATTCCAGTCCAGCCACATGCTGGGCGTCCCATTGCCATTGAGGCAGCTCTGGATCAAGCGAGGTCAAACGGTGTTCGCCGGCAGGATCCTGCGTTAATGTAACCTCGACGATGTCATCGTTCTTGTCGGACTCGGTGGCGATTGGAGCGATGGAGGTGATCGCGGGTTCCTGAACAACGGTGGTCGCAAGATCGTCAGACTCCGTTTCCCGCCAAGCCTCGCTTTCCACGATTGGAGTGGCAACCGCAGGTACGTCGCTGGGCTCGGATGCTTCCAGCGTTGCAAGGGGGTTGCGTTCCAAGTCTGCTGTTACGAGTACAGATCCCTGCTGAAGGTTCGGGTCTCCATCCTGATTCGGAATCATCGGCTCGTTAGGCTCCGCACCCAGGGAAGCGTTAGGCTCCGCACCCAGGGAAGCGGGCGAGACAGCTATCTCGGTTGTCGTCGCTTGCCGATCCGTCACTCCTTTTGGCGGCTCTGGCAGGCTGCTCTGGGACGGTGATGAAGCCACGTATGTGGGCAGGGCTTCTAAAGCGTGATTGGGACCGGGAAAATTTGGACGTGTGAGTGAACTGCTGAGGCAAACCCCGATGACTAAAAGACCTGTCGCAGCCACGTACAGCCAAGGGGATGCGAGATGGCCGCGCAGATCAGCCATGCATGGTTCGGGATAGGAACCTGATGCTTGTTCAAGTTGACTTGCGTGGGCGTCCTGATGAGTGGCAACCACGGGTGGTGCCACGACTGGCGGCGCAAGCACGCGACAGGGTGTATTGGGTCTCACCATGATTCTCCTCAAGTGTCGAACGACTAAGAGATTAGCAATCGTGCATCCTAAAACACTTAACGAAGCCTACCAATTCCACCACGATATGCAACTAAATGTGGGGTGATTTCAGATATTTGTCTCTGGAGCCAGGATTGTCTATCTCCCCTAGGTTTCCCGTGTTCGGTGCTTAGGAGGGGGAGGTTGTGGGGTATTGGGCGTAACGGTCCATGACCGCATGGGAAGTTGAGGACTCTGCGTGCCGATGTGAAACGTTTTGGAACCCGAGACGAGCATGGCTCGATTGGGTTCGGTTCGAGGTGGTCTGGCAGCGGGCGAATCGGATTATCGCGACCCCAGCGGTCATGGATGGATGGGTGTGGCGGAGAAGTATTTTTTTTCACCGTCGGCGGGGGTGTCCCGGGTGCGTTTCGTCAGAGACTTGGTTCCATCAACAGACAGGCGAGCAGCGCCGATCGTTCAGCGACTTTGCTTTCCAGTACATGTTCGTGCAGTGCATGAGCACCGTCTCCGACTGCTCCCAGCCCATCGAGGGTTGGGCAGTACAGGCTGGTCCAGTTGCCGTCTGATCCTCCGCCGGCTGCGGCCTGTTTTATGGAAATTCCGAGTCGATCAGCGGCGGCCAACGCGCGGTCCCAGAGCAGACGGTTACCGGGCGTTGCTTCAAGCGGCGGCCGTTCGATACGTCCTTCGATGCGGAGTTCAGTTCCGTCGATGGTCGATGGCAGTTCGTGAATTGCCTTTTCAATAAAATCGGCATCGAACTGACTCGTTACACGGACATCAATTTCAGCGCGACATTCTGGCGCGATAACATTAGGACGCATGCCGCCGTTGACGACACCCACATTGACGCTGGTGCCGCGCTCGGTGTCATTGAGTGCAAACAACGCTTGGATGACGTGCGAAAGCTCGTGAACCGCACTGATACCCTTTTCAGGATCGAGGCCTGCATGTGCAGCCCGCCCCAGGACGGTAATGGTGAATCGCCCGACTCCCTTTCTCTGCGTTTTTAACTTACCTTCCGGCCCGAGTGAGGGCTCCATGACAAAGGTGCGGTTGACGACTCGTGCTAGCCGCTCGATTTGGACAACTGAGTCTCGGCTGCCAATTTCTTCATCCGAATTCATCAAGAACACAGGTGTGACTGACGGTTCGAGCCCCAGTTCATGGAGGGTTTTTATCGCAAAAATGGCCTGTACCAAGCCTGCCTTCATGTCATAAACCCCTGGTCCGTGAAGTCGGCCCTCTCGGGATTCAACCGGCATGGTCTTCAGCGTACCAAGAGGCCAGACAGTATCGACATGTCCGAGAATCAGTTGTTGCGGTTTCTTGCGATCGCGATGCTCTGGCACCGCCAGCAATTGTCCTCCTGAGGTGCGACCCCGGATCCGACGACAGCGGAATCCTGTATCGGCCAACGACTGGGCAAACAGATCGAACACAGCGTTTTGAGCGTCCGGTAGCTCGGAAGGGCTTTCCATACGTGCGGCTTTCGTCAAGAAAGCCAACATTTCGTTCCGCTTTCCCTGCAGATTCGCAAGAATCGCTGCGGCATCCTTCCGGTTCAATTCAGTCATCCCTGGTGAGCCTCGTGGTGGGTGGCGTACCGCAATTGTGCTGCACATCATGACAATACAGTCGAATGACACTACAGCCGATTGCGTCGTTTGGGGTTCTGTGCCCGTCCTTGGACGGATCTTTGTGGTATGTGGGTTGGAGATCACGTTTCAGGCGGCGGAGTACCGTCAAAACGATTGCGTCTCGGGTTCGATTCCATTGGGCTACCATCGAATCCAACCGTTTGCATTGTAACATTGCCTGAATGCAACATCCTGCTGGGTCACTTCGTTACATTTTTAAAGTCGAGATGGGGAACACTAGCCCCGGATGATCGTTTGTTTGCCATTTGTGTGTCATGTATCGGGATTCAGCATGTGTAAGGCCTTGGTTTCAAGTTTCCGTTGTCAGCGATCTGCACTTGGTCGCACGGTTTTGAGTTGGTTGATTTTTGTCAGTGGCATTGTTGGGTTGGGCGGTTGGCACGATGTGCGGGCTGATCAGGTTCAGTCCCCAGTTCCTTTCGTCTGGGGATATGCCGGCAAGTTGAGTTATCTTCCGGGAGAGAAGGTCTCGCTTCATTTATCGTCGAGTCATGAGCAGGTCGCGATCACCGTTGATCGAGTGGGATCGGAGCGGATTCGGGTGCATGCGTCCAACGGCATTCCGGTCTCGTCTCGCCCCATCCCTGATCGTGCCTCCTCTCATGGTTGTGATTGGCCGACAACGCACACGCTTGAAATCCCCCGGGATTGGAAGAGCGGTTACTACGAACTGACGATGACAGGGATGGCGGGTTCGTCCGGAGACGCTGAACTGTCAGTTGAGGATTCTGGGCAAGCCTCTCAAAAAACGGCAAAAGGGACCCTGTTCTTTATTGTGCGGAACCCGGATCCCGCGAATGGTTCAGGGATCTTGCTTCAGTTGTCCACCAATACCTACAACGCTTACACCAACTGGGGTGGTCACAGCCTTTACTCCTACCATGACCGTGACGGACTGCAGGGGCATCGTGTCTCGTTTGATCGGCCACTGAGTTCGCAGTTCCCAAAATGGGAATTGCCGTTTGTTCGCTGGGCCGAAAAAAATGGTTACACGCTTGATTTTGCGGCCAACAGTGATCTCGAATTACACCCCGAAATGCTCCAGCACTATCGGTTGGTGCTCAGTGTCGGGCATGACGAATATTGGTCTTCACCGATGCGGGATCACCTAGATAAGTTCATCACTGAGGGTGGAAATGTCGCTTTTTTCAGTGGCAATACATGCTGTTGGCAGGTTCGGAGCGAGGAAGGTGGGCGAGACCTGACTTGTTGGAAGCAATGGTACAACGTCGACCCGGTGTACCGAGTGGGTAAGCCAGGATTGTTGAGCACCGCTTGGAGTCATCACCTCGTGGGAAGACCTGAAAATGAATTGACAGGAGTTGGGTTTTTGTGGGGTGGGTACCATCGCAGTCATGGTCAGTTCATGGATGGACCTGGATCGTATCTGGTGCACCGTCCAGAGCATTGGATGTTCGAGGGAACTGGTCTGCAACGTGATCAGCGGTTTGGTGGCAAAGACACGATTGTGGGTTACGAATGCGATGGTTGCGAAATGGAATGGCGTGAAGGCTTGCCCTATCCGACGCACCGGGATGGCACGCCAAAGTCATTTGCAGTTCTCGCAACCTGCCCGGCGAAGTGGGCAAAGGGTGACAGTTACTGGTACGATCGTTTTCCAGAGGATCGGGTAGGTGCTGCTGTGCTTGGGACTTACACGCGGGGTGGCACGGTCGTGACGGTTGGCAGTACCGACTGGGCTCATGGTCTTGCTGGTAATGATGAGTCGGTCGTTCGGATCACACGTAATATTCTTGATCGGTTGTCTGCTGACTGATTCACATCGCAGAGGATGTGAAGCTTAATATTTTGACGCCCAGGTGAATCATGTTCATGAATCGATTTCTATTCTGTGTTCTTGCTCTGACCACAATCAACTGCATTGCTGAGACCCACACTTGGGATGGTGCCCACGATACCAGCAACATAGAAGTCACAGTCGTCTATTTTGTGCCGTCAGATCGCGCGCCGCTGCCTGACTGGCGAGAGCGTGTTGATTATTACTGCAAGCGAATTGAGCAGTTTCATGCTCGAGAATTTCAGGGGCAATCCACTCTTCGAACGCTAGTGCGTTCAGAGCCGCTGGTTTCTGAATTCGATACGGCGCAACTTCGGGTGGGTGATGCCAATGCAATTTATTATCGCACACTGAACGAAGCTGATCGCCGGTTGAAGTTTGCTGCAGTTGGCGTCACAGGCAAGGACGAGCGTCAGGCATTCCCTATCCTGCTGGTGCTCAGTGAAATCAATTGGCGACCTCTGGATGATTTTTATCGACTCAAGCCGTCAGAGGGTGGGCTTGTCTTTGAAGGCAACTACAACCGGGGGCAGCATTTTCCTGGTGCTGCTTCAGGTGGTGCGCGGGCGCTTTACAATCCTAGACGCGGCATCGGTTGGGGGTTGGTAAGTGCTGACGGTTGGCGTGTTCCCTATCGGGGTTCGGATTGCGTCGTCTACCACGAAGGCTGTGGGCATACCGTTGGGTTGCCGCATCCCGAGCCAGGCAACGGATCTGTCATGAGCATGGGCCAGTACCGCGGGTGGATCAGTGAGTCATCTCTGGACAAAGAACAGAAGACCCGTCTGGGGTGGTCGCCAGAGAGTGTTGAGTCAAACGTCCAGACCAATTTGTTTTCTGAGTTTCGGGCCATTCCAGAACCTCTGATTCCCAAGCCGGGGCAGCTAGTTCGCTTGAAATTGGACTGGCCCGATGGTGTGCAGGTCGCATCGCTGCGGATTCGGTTCCAGACGTCAGTCGTCGGTCCCTGGGTAGAGGTTCCGCAGATGTGGGATGGACCAGCACCCGAGTTTGCTGATTTGGGAATGTTTGATCGACCGACACCGATCAGCTATCGCGTCGACGCGAAATTGATGACTGGTGAAGCTGCAGAAATTTGGAGCTACATGCAGGTTCGAGCTGACAAAAACCAGCCGCCTCAACCGCCACCATCTGGCAGTTCGTCACTCGATTTGTTACCCAGGAAATCTGCCGGCAGCCAAACTGTGGTGAGTGAGATTTCAGTTAGCGGGATCGACTTGTTGGCGCTATCAAACCCAACAACCGATAACCGAAAAGAGCTTTGGAGCCGTGGTGATTGGCAGTGGTCTGAAGGTCGGCTGGAAAGTCCCAGAATGTTTGGCGCAAGCTTGCAGTTGCCGTATTCACCGCCAGCCGAGTATCGACTGACGTTGGTCATTGAGCCGCTCGATGAACCCAACGGGTTGCTGGTTGGCAACCTTGTCAGTGGGAACCGCTTCGTTTCTCTTTTTAGCTACAAGATGCCCGATGGTTTTGCCAGCGCTATTGAAAATGTCGACGGCAAGAATGTTGGAAATGAAACGACGTTTAAGGGATCGGTTTTTAGAAAGGGGCAATTGTCGCAAGTCATCGTCACGGTCCGAAATGGGCTTGTGAGTATGTCGGTTGATGGGAAGTTGATTGTCAATTGGCGGGGCAAGCATGATCGTTTGTCACTCTCGGAGTATTGGGTCACGCCAGACTCGACGGCAATGTTCCTCGGCGCTTATGATTGCAGGTACAGGTTTTACCGGGTCACACTGGAGCCGATTTCTGGTGAGGGTCGCCACCTAGTGCCGTGAAAGACTCTGTTTTCAGATTGGGACGCAGGCTGTCGACGGTTGCCGCCGTTCGGCGTATCGACGCAAAATCATTTCGGTTTGGATGTGCCAAAACGATCCTTGAACAGTTTGACCGGATCGTAGTCTGGTGCTTCGTACAGATCCTGTTGGCGGCTGATGTGCCGGTTTGGGTAGTAGTCGAAAATGTCGCCGTTGCCCAAGATTCGCGGGTCGCCCTGATCTGACAGTTCTTGCTGCAACTGTTCCCAAAGCACTGCTTTGATTTCAGCGAATTGTGTTTTGTCAGCGAGATTAAGCATGCAATCAGGGTCGGTGTTCATGTCGTAGAGTTCTTCCTGTGGGCGTTTCCCGAAACTGAATTCATAGAATCGGAAATCGGGATCTGCCATGCTAAGTCCTGTCAGGTAGGACTTGGTGGGTGATCCGTCACAGTTCATCAAGCCGTACTTGGGATCGCCGCTGGGCCAGCGGTCAGGTTTGAAGTTTCGCACGTACAGGAACTTATCATTGCGAATTGCACGAGCCGGGTATCCGACCGAGAGTTGTTCGCCATCGGTGCGGCCTATGTCGTGGCGTTCTTTGCCCAGTAGCGTGTGGTCCCGTGTCGGATCAACTCGGCCCGTTTCGTCGGACAGCAGTTGAGGTAGAAAACTTTGGCCAGTCATTTGGGGATGCAGTGCCAGACCGGCTGCCTGCATGATTGTGGGAGCCACATCGGGAAAGGTGATGAAGTCAGTGACGATTCGACCTGGTTTGATCTTGTCGCCCCATCGCACTGCCATGGGGACATGAAAACCGTCGTCGTAAATCTGTCCCTTGACCCGCGGGAATGGCATGCCATGGTCGCTGGTGGCGATGATTAGCGTGTTGTCCAGCATGTCATGACGCTGCAAGTGCTCGAGGGCCTCGCCGATATGTTTGTCGTACCATTCCACTTCGATGGCATAATCAGCGAGGTCGCCGCGAATCGTTGCATTGTCAGGATAATAGGCGGGGACTGTCACTTTGCTGAGATCGCGTCCATCAAGTTTCCAGTTGTCCTTTCCGTAACCTCGGTGGGGTTCTTTGGTTCCCAACCAAAAACAGAAAGGTTGGTCCTTGGGCCGTTGTTCCAAAAATGCTTCGAAGTTCCCGGCGTAGTCAATGTTGTTGATTCCCTTGTAGGGAGGCTTGATGGTTTTTTTCAGAAACGGATGTCCAGCCGGATTGAGCTTGTCTTTGGTTTTGCTTGCGTCGTAACCGGCAAATTCTCCCGGTCCCCAGCCTTTGCCTGTGTAGCCGACGCAATAGCCAGCCTGTTCCAACAGAAACGGATAGAACACCCAACGCTTGTCGAGAAATGGATTGTGATTGCACGCCTCCTGCAATTGCCACGAGTAGCGTCCCGTCAATACACATGCCCGGGCTGGCGCGCACTTTGGATTGCAGTTGTAGGCTTGCGTGAAAAGTACGCCTTCGTGGGCAATCCGATCGAAGTTCGGGGTGTCGACATATGTGCTGCCGTACACTCCCATGCTGTCACGCGAAGCATCGTCTGCAATGATGAACAGAATGTTGGGGCGGCCTTTCTGTTCGGTCTCCGTCGCGCGACTGATCGACGGCTGGAAACTGTTGAGAATCAGTAGCAGGGCAGCGGCTAGAAAGGTGTTTTCAGACATCGAATGATTCATGGCTTTGGAATGAGGATCGTGATCAAGCAAGGCTGTGGCGGGGAGTCGTCGGAAAAGTGGTCAGTAGCAGAGACAAGTGTTTGATTGGCAGATGACTTGGTCGTGGGGATGTCACGCAAAGATGTTTGCCCGGGGAAAGTACTAGCCTTGGGTGAATACGACTAACTGGCTGTCGCTTGGCATTCAAGCAGAGTCAGGCACGCATCTTGATTCTATAGGATTGGTTACGAGTCCGATGGTGGGGCTTGGGATCAGGCTTGTGCATCACGCCCGCTGCGGAACCTGCAAACCCCGGTGCGAAGATTGACATCCGCTGGCCGATGTTCAATGAATCATCTGGCTGGGAATCATCTGGCTGGGAATCATCTGGCTGGGAATCATCTG
>JAPKCI010000237.1 GCA_028823035.1 Rubripirellula sp. | reverse complement strand
GGAATCGCTACCCCGGAATCGCTACATTGGAATCGCTACATTGGGATCGCTACATTGGGGGCGATGCCTAGGGGGCATCACGTCCAGTCTGCCGCCACAGTTTACCTAGATGTGACTTCAACTGTTCCCCGAAACTCTTGAAGCTCTGCACCTTCTTGAACTCTCGGGGCAGATTCTCCGTTTCACCTGCATGAGACATCGCTGCGGCGACTGCGAAGGAGAAAAGAGAGCCCTCAGCCCGAAAAAGGGTGGTCGTTGAGAAAATCTCACCCTCTCTGGACGCATTTCAGGCATTTTTGATATGAATAACCCAGTTGGGATACGAGCGGATTTTGTCCCAAAGTAACCCCTTCTACCCCCTACATTTAACATTGATGGCGACCGAACGGATCCGTGACCGTTTGGGCATCAGTATCCCATGTCGGATTACATTTCAATGATGAGCGAAAACCCCCCACGCCTATGGTTGATGGATGACAATGTGATTGGGGCGGGCGGGCACTTTCTGGAATTGGCTTCATTGTTGGCTGGGGCAGCCAATGAAAGGGGGTATTCGTCGCAGCTTGCGGTCCACGAGTCGTTCGACGAAAACGATTCTGCATTGGTTTGTGATCCGGTGTTTCGCGTCCGTCGCATGACATACTGGTCACTGGGGGTGGATGGACGCTCACGTGTCTCACGAAATACTCTGGGTGAGCCGATCGGTGGCACCCGATTGGAACGTGCCTGGCATCGTTTAGGGGATCCACTTTCCCGCCGAAATGTCAGGCCGGCAACGATGCTGCAACGTTGGTCCGAGGACTTCCAGAGACTCGTTCGGCAGTGGAATCCCCAGCCACATGATCGAATCGTGATCAATACAGGTGACGATTTTCAATTACTGGCACTCAGCCGTGCGTTGAGTGAGTTGAATTTGGCACATCCGTTGACGATCCATGTGATTCTGCACTTTGCTTTGTACGAGGGAGCGGAACCGAGTACCCGAGCCAAGATTTATGGAGAGCAGGTCAATGCAGTCCTTCGAAGGACAAATGGGCATCTGGTCCACCTGCATGCGACCACCGAACCTCTCACGCGGCAACTCGGTGCAGTGGGTGTGAAGGTGACTCCGATTCCCTACCCCATCCGCCCTCCAGCATCGGGGGACAACCTGGGGGACAACCTGAATCAGGATCAGCGATCCCTGAAAATCGTTCTGGCTGGTATGCCACGCGCCGAAAAAGGCCGGGGGCAGATGAAAGCGTTGCTGTCTGAAATATGGAGTTCACACTTGGAAACAGGTGATTTTTCCATTGCGATGCAAATGCCACGGCAACGCTGGCAACGGATGATCCCGATGGATCTTCGTGGTGAGTATCGGCGGGCCATGAAAAACGAAGGGAACGACGCAGCGAACCGGCTCGAAATTCATTCAGGCGACCTCGATGCTGAATCTTATAATCGTTTTCTTGACTCAGCCGACGTGGGACTGTTCTTGTATGACCCGCAGCGGTACGTGGCTCGATGCAGCGGTGTGCTGTTGGAAATGTTCATTCGCGGTGTACCTGTGATTGTCCCCAAGGGATGCTGGCTGTCAGAGCAACTTGATTTGGCTGGTGGGGATGGCGTCATAGGCTACAGCTATCAATCCATTGAGCAGATCCCGCAATTGCTTCGTCAGGTTCGTCGCGAATACTCCAGTATCCGGCAGCGAGCTGCACTTCACGCCCGGAAAACTTGCGACCTGCACAATGCGAGCAATACACTCAGGGTGATGGGTGTTCCTGACCTCGCTGCCTTTGCGTTGCGAGCTTCTTAGGCCAGCGAGTTTCGTCAACGTCAGAGACCAGCACTTCAGAGACCAGCTGCGACGGGCGTCGAACTGGCGAGCAAAATACTGCTTGACAACAGCGGTTGCCTCGGAGCTTTCGAGTCGCAAGACCGTCTCGTGACAATGGCTTATTCGCTTTGACTCAGTTGACTTGCGTAGCAACCGATCTGACTTGCGTAGCAACCGATGGGGAACTCGAGTCGCAAAAGAAGTGATCTCCGGGCATCGACGACCTTGACCGAAAATCTTGGCTTCATCCAGTTCAAATGCACTCGCAATGAGGCACATCAAAGGGATGCTTGCGTAGTGGTTGCCGTTAACGCAGTTTTGGGTTGGGGACCCTTTGGACTAGCCTTCGACGTCGATGCCCATGCTGCGGGCTGTTCCCTCGATCATGCGAATAGCTTGATCGACGCTGCGAGCGTTGAGGTCAGCCATTTTCTTTTCGGCAATGTCTTTGCACTGGTCGCGGGTGACCGTTGCCACTTTGGTCTTATTGGGAACACCACTGCCTTTGGCAATTCCTGCGGCCTGTTTCAGCAGCGAGGCTGCAGGTGGGCTTTTGGTGATAAAGTCGAAACTGCGGTCATTATAGACAGTGACGATGACGGGAATCGGTGTTCCGTTGTACTCTTTGGTTCGGTCGTTGAATGCCTGAACGAATTGACCCAGGTTGACGCCGTATTTACCAAGCGATGTACCCACGGGAGGTGCCGGAGTCGCCTGTCCGCCAGGAACTTGAAATTTTGCCTGACCTGTTACTTGCTTTGCCATTTTTCGAAATCGGTTGTCGGTGTTTCAGTAGTTAGTTATTCAGTGTTGCTGCGAGGTCGTTGTAGCCATCGATGCCACACCTCGCTGCTGTCCGCTTCAAGCTTTAGAGCGGCTCGACCTGCCAGTGATCCAATTCCATAGGAACACTGCGGCCAAAAATGTTGATGATGACCGTGATTCGGCCATTGGCTTCGTCGACTGCATCGACATCGCCTTCCTGATTCTCGAAGTTCCCTTCTTTGACGCGAACTCGGTCGCCAATGTTGAAGGGGATTCCGATCTTGATGGGTGCCTCTTCTTCTTCTTCACATGGGCGGGTGATGAATCGCTCGACGTCAGAGGGTTCCATGGGCATTGGCTTGCCAGCGGCACCCGTGAAGTCGCTGATTCCGTTGGTCTCACGAACCAGGAACCAAGTATCATCATTGATCAGCATGTTGACCATGATGTAACCCGGCAGCAATTTCCGTTTTGAAACTCGTCGCTGACCAGCTCGTGTGAAGGTGGCTACATCTTCGGTGGGAACGACGATGTCACCGAAGAACTCGGCCATGCCTTCCATCTTGAGCCGTTTTCGCAACGCGTCTGCGATGGAATCCTCACGATTGAAGGCCACTTTGAGGATGTACCAGTCCATCTTGCCCCCTTCGTCGGGGTCCTGGGCTGGGTCCTGAGCTGGCTTGTTCTGATCGACCGGCGCGGGTGGCGGCGGCGGCGGAGCAGCTGTGGTTTTCTCTTCGCTGGCTGATTCATCAACCGCAGCGGCTTCAGCACCCGTATCGTCGGCTGCCGCCTCGGTGGAATCACCCTCGGTGATTGCGCTTTCCGCGGATGCTGGTTCGCCAGCATCCAATATTTCTTGGGGATCGTCTGTGGTGTCGGCTTCGTTCACGTTACAACGCTGTTGGGCAATAGTGATCGACGGGTGATGGAGACGCTATCTTAATTGTCAATTCAGTCAGTTCAGGCGAGTTATGCCGTTACTCCCAAGAAGGTGAAAAGTTTCTGCCAGACAATATCGAACAGAAAGAGGGAGACGGCAAGGAAAAAGATGGTGAAAATCACCACAATCGATGCTCGCACCAATTCATCTTTGCCAGGCCAGGTGACCTTATTCATCTCGGCTTCCACAGCGATCAGGAAGTCAGCGAAATTCGGCATATTGACGATCCGGAAGCCAAACCAGGCTCCGCACAGCAATAGTACGCCGGGAACAGCAGTCACGACCCATTTGCCGGAGAAGCCACTGCCCATCAGGGTTGCGTACAACGACCAACAACCCAATGCGGCAATTATCCAAATTGCCAAGGCTGTCATTTGCCGGACAATGCGTCCCTGATTCGGCTTGTAAACGTTTGTTTTGGCAAGTTCGCTGAGTATGGTTCGGATTGTCGAACCTCTGCCGGCTGCCGCAATGTCTCGTGACACCTATCCGCTCCTGAATGAGTGATGGATCGACCACCAATCCGTGGTAATCGAATTGTCTATTTTGCTTTTGCAACAGCCGGATGAGTTGCTGTCCGCAGGACGGCGATCGAAACGGCAATGCAAAGTGGTTATTTCTAAAACTGGATACATAAAGCAGGGGCGGAGGGACTTGAACCCGCAACCGCTGGTTTTGGAAACCAGTGCTCTGCCAATTGAGCTACACCCCTTGGAAAACAGGGGCCGCCTCTTTGGCGACCCATGATCGTACAGGAAACTCCCTAAATAACCAATGACCAACGAAGTCGAATGCTCCGTTGGCCATCAGTAACTAGGACGATTTATCCGTTACAGCGTGAAAATCTGGCTTCACGCAATCATCGACGTTTTATTCGAGGATCTTGGCAACAACGCCCGAACCAACCGTTCGTCCACCTTCACGAATTGCGAATCGGACACCATCGTCCATTGCAATTGGCTTGTGGAGTTCAACGGTCACTTTAACGTTATCGCCTGGCATGCACATTTCAGCGCCGACCAAGTTGGCTGTTCCGGTCACATCAGTGGTGCGGAAGTAGAACTGAGGTCGATAGCCGCTGAAGAATGGCGTGTGTCGTCCACCCTCATCCTTACTCAAGCAGTAAACCTCTGCCTCGAACTTGGTGTGGGGAGTGATACTGCCTGGTTTTGCCAGACACTGACCACGTTGAATGTCTTCGCGCTTGACGCCACGGAGCAGGCAACCAACGTTGTCGCCCGAACGGCCTTCGCCCATTTCCTTGCGGAACATTTCGACGCCGGTGCAGGTAGTCTTGGTCGATTCGGCGGACAAGCCGACGATCTCGACTTCTTCACCAACCTTGACAATACCACGCTCAATTCGACCGGTTGCAACGGTACCACGACCCTCGATCGAAAAGACGTCCTCAATGGCCATCAGAAATGGTTTGTCGTCTTCGCGAACGGGTTCAGGGATGTACTGGTCGAGTGCGTCCATCAGGTCGCCGATGCACTTGCTGGCATCTGGATCTTTCGGGTTGTTGTACGCAGGCAGAGCCGAACCACGGACGACAGGAACATCATCCCCGGGGTAGTCGTACTTGCTCAACAACTCACGGGCTTCCAGTTCAACCAGTTCCAGCAATTCTTCGTCATCGACCAAGTCACACTTGTTCAAGAAGACGACGATGTAAGGAACGCCAACCTGACGACCGAGCAGAACGTGCTCTTTTGTCTGAGGCATCGGTCCGTCAGCTGCAGAAACGACCAAAATCGCACCGTCCATCTGGGCGGCACCGGTAATCATGTTCTTAATAAAGTCAGCGTGACCGGGGCAGTCGATGTGAGCGTAGTGACGATTGTCAGTCTCGTACTCAACGTGAGCGACCGCGATCGTCACTGTTTTTGTAGAGTCACGGACTGTACCACCCTTGGCGATCTCTGAGTAACCTTTCGCTTCGGCTAGTCCTTTGGCAGCTTGCACTGCAAGGATAGCTCCGGTGGTGGTTGTTTTACCGTGGTCAATGTGGCCGATGGTCCCTACGTTTACGTGGGGCTTGGACCGATTAAATTTTTCCTTAGCCATTTCTAATTCACCTGCATCCGACCGTGCCATTACTGACCAGAGATACGCTCCGGATCAGCCCAACTTGATAACGCCCGTGTTCACACCCACGGTTTAACCGTCGTCAAGCCAGTCGCATTGGTCTAGCTCGTTCAAACTGTATCAAAACGAATGTCAAATTTTCGCACCCCACAGCGGGGAGCTTTGTCTACCCAATCAATTCTTCTAAAACCACCGCATCTGAGGTCAGTTGCTCGATTTGTTGGCCCTAGTTGTTGCGGAATCGCCCGATTCATGCAATCACTGATTAGCAAAAACTGAATAAATCGCAGCCTTTGCATGGTCAGATGATATCAAGGATCGCAGTTTACCGCCGCCAAAGAGCTGCTGATGGGACTTGAACCCATGACCTCTTCCTTACCAAGGAAGTGCTCTACCACTGAGCTACAGCAGCTTGTTGACAAGCGGGTGAAGGGAATCGAACCCTCGTATTCAGCTTGGAAGGCTGCTGCTCTACCATTGAGCTACACCCGCGGTGAGGACCAATGAAAGACGAGAGATGGAGACGATCCAGTCGCCCTTCTATCTAACTCTCACGCTCCACAGATCGTCAAATTTATTTAGGTCATCGAATGATGCAGAGACATTGGACGGCACTGTACACGTGGCTTTCAAAGTGGGGGCTACAGGATTCGAACCTGTGTAGGCGTAGCCAGCGGATTTACAGTCCGCCCCCTTTAACCACTCGGGCAAACCCCCCAAAAAAATCTCTCATCAATGTGTCACTTGTTGCCGTCTTACTCAGCTGTTCTTGGTTGATCCCTTTCTCGATGACGGTTTGATTCTTGCATTTCTCTTCGAAAAGAGCCAGCGGAGGGATTCGAACCCGCGACCGGCTGATTACAAATCAGCTGCTCTGCCAACTGAGCTACGCTGGCAAGTTGTTTTGAGTCAATGACTTACAACTCGCGATCAAGTGGAGGTTTGGCCCGGGCGTGATCGTTTACCTCACGATCGAAGAGCCGCTTAGACTCTTGAAATGATCGCGAAGGAATCACGCTGGTTCGCCACATGAGGCGGGGAGTTTACCAAATGTTCGGAATGGGTCCAGATCAGCTACCGCGATATTGCCAGCAAGTTGCAACAATGGCGCTTGTCCCGCTAATCCAATCGCTTTCCGGCGGCGATCTTCGGAATTCGGTGAAAGATACCTTGGCTGAAGCGATCCCCGTTGGCGTCCTCAGCGAAGGCGGTGCTCCCAAGGGCGTGGATTTGGCGGGTTTAGGCTTCAATCGCTCGAATCGCAGCGATCAGGTCACGCATGGACTGAAATCGATCTCCAGGCCGCTTTTGCAAGGCTTTTAGAACCACCTCGTCCGCTGCCGATGGTATCTGCTGTTCTGGCGATCTGACGCTGGGTGGTTCCACCTGCTGATTCTTGATGTTGTCGAACGTCTCATCGATGTTGCGACCTCGAAATGGCTCGCGAATCGCAAGTATCTCGTAAAGACAGACTCCGGCACTGAAAATATCGCTTCGCTCGTCAATCCCGCGGTTCCCATGAACCTGCTCGGGAGACATATAGAGGGGTGTCCCCGGACGCTGACCACCACCGGTCAGCGTTTGCAGCTGGTCTTCATTGCTCTCGGCCGGTTTTAAAACGCTCTGTCCCAACGGTTCGTTGTCGTCCGCGTGACCCCATACTTTGGCTACTCCCCAGTCGAGCAGGATGACTTCGCCGAAGTTCCCCACCCAGATGTTCTCTGGTTTGACATCTCGATGGATTACACCGCGAGCGTGGGCGTAGGCTAAGGCCTGGCATGCGTTGGCAACGATTTCAATTCGTCGCGAGATTGGAAATGCTGTGGCGGTGGCTTCGTCTCCGCCAGCGATTCGTTTAAGGATTTCGAACAGGTTTTCACCCGAAATCCGTTTCATCACAATGTAAACGCCCTGCTCGTCGTCTTGGCCGATATCGTAAACCGGAACAGTATTGGGGTGTTGCAGTTGGGCCGTGACGCGTGCTTCCCTGAGCAGTCGCCGTCGTTCGCGATGGTCGTGGCACAACTCTGGCGGCAACGTTTTGATGGCAACCGTACGACCTGTGACTGGGTCAAAGCAGGATCGCAGGGTGCCGCAGCCACCTTTGGCCATGTCGCGGAATCCTGTGTAGCGTCCCAAGCCTGATGTCACGTTCCTTGGCAGGTCTGGGTCAGTCCCGGACAGGATGATGGTCGGTTCACTTTGCATCGCCCCATTATAGCGCGATGGGCGATTCTCGGAGCATGCTGATCCAGACCACTCGACCGTCTTGCTGCAAAAAATGCAATAAAAAACCCGGCAAGGCTACTGCTTTGCCGGGTCTCTGATTTGCAAACTGCCTGAAAGAGACTCAGACACCTGCCGAAACGTTAGCGTTCTTGACCGTGGTGATGATCGCACTAGCGACCATGTACGGGTCAGCATTGGAGGCTGGGCGACGATCTTCCAACCAGCCTTTCCAGCCTGCCTCGACCGTGTGGATTGGAATCCGGATCGATGCACCACGGTCAGAAACACCGTAGCTGAACATGTCGATTGACTGAGTCTCGTGTAGACCGGTCAGACGCTGATCGTTGTCGGCACCGTAGACATCGATGTGATGCTTGATGCGAGGCTCGAATGCCTGACAGACTGCATCGTAGACATCCTTGCTGCCGCAAGTGCGGAGCGTGGTGTTACTGAAGTTGGCGTGCATGCCGCTGCCATTCCAGTCGCCTGGGACTGGTTTGGGTTGCCAGTTGATTGCCATGCCGTCCCGCTCGGCTACCCGTTCGAGAATATAGCGAGCAATCCAAACCTGATCGCCTGCTTCCTTGGCACCCTTGGCAAAGACCTGGAATTCCCACTGGCCCATCATCACTTCGGCGTTGATGCCTTCCACGTTCAGGCCAGCTTCCAGGCAAACCTCCAGATGCTCTTCGACAATGTCACGTCCGACAGCCTTGCCGGTGCCGACGCTGCAATAGTAAGGACCTTGAGGCCCCGGGTAACCTTCAGCTGGGAAGCCCATCGGCTTGTTGATCTCGGGATCCCAGAGCGTGTATTCCTGTTCGAAGCCGAACCAGAAATCATTGTCGTCGTCCGCAATGGTCGCGCGACCGTTGGTGTTGTGAGGCTTGCCTTCGTGATCGAGCACTTCGCACATCACCAGAAAGCCAGTTCCCAAACGGCCCGGATCGGGCACGCAAAATACTGGCTTGAGCAAACAGTCGCTCGATCCGCCGGGGGCCTGTTCGGTTGACGATCCATCAAAGCACCACAGCGGAGCATCCTCTACTTTGCCGCTGAAATCCTCGACAACCTTTGTCTTGCTACGCAGGCTCTGGGTGGGCTGATAGCCGTCGAGCCAGATGTATTCCAACTTGCACTTGGTCATAAACGTGATTTCCTCTAGTGAATCTGATTCGGTTGAACTTTTGCGGCGACAACCCAGCAGGTTGCATTGACTTCACCGCTCTTTGAATAATTTCCTACGCAAATCTACCTACCACACCCAGAACCAGCTGTCGCCGAACGGACGTGCAACCGGAAGAGACTAGACGCCGATCCCTCACGCGTTGCCTTTCGGAAGCAATCAAAATAACCGAAATTCTGTCCAGCGAAAGTGCTACCGACGGTGTGTGTCAAAGCGGCGCGATCAAGTCGGCTTTGACGATCGTCGGCAGACCACCCCGGAACGTTGCCATAATCGACCCGAAACGGCTGGTGCCTTGTGTTCTACTTCGTGTGGTTGAAATGTCGAAGCTGATCGAGTGCGTGCAACGTTTGCCCGCTGTTGGTGTCGCAAGGGAGCTGAATACGCCAGTGTTGCTGTCTGATGTGTCATTGTCTGCGACGCTCTCTGGTCGGTTTCGTGCTTTTCTGACCTGTATCTTGTTGGCCCCGCCCCGCTGACCAGTATTTCTGTCTTGAGCCTGCAGGGGTCGGCTGGGAGTAAATTGAGATAGCTTCCGCGTTACCGCCAGAAAAAACAGCTGGACAGTGTGTAGCCAACGCAATCATCACTGTGTAGCCAACGCAATCATCACTGTGTAGCCAAAGCAATCATCACTGTG
>JAPKCI010000508.1 GCA_028823035.1 Rubripirellula sp. | reverse complement strand
TGTTCATTCTGGCTCGGTGTTCATTCTGGCTCGGTGTTCATTCTGGCTCGGTGTTTGCGTCCTCTTTTGGCGAATCACGATCTTCGTGCGGGACATCTAAATCTTCACTCGCCTGCGGGAGTGTCATGACAGGCTCACCCCAGTTTGCCACAAAGGACTCTTGGCACGAATCGCATTTCATTTCAGTGCCCAGCAATTGGTCATCGACAACCTGTGCCGCATTACAATCTGCGCACTGGACTCGCACAGAACCAGCCTTTTCAGCCAGCGCAGTGAGGTGCGTCTCTGCAATGCCTGCGACTTCGATGTCCTGCGGTTCCAACGTGGTCAAAACTTCGTGGTTAATGTCGCTAATTTTTGCCAATCGATTGGCCATCCGTCTGACGCTGCGTTCAAAACTGTTCCGTGAACAACGCCCATTCCCGAAGTGCTGATCTCGACTGATGTACAGATACGTAAACCCGCGTAACAGCCGTCGGCGTGATTCCGTGGGCAACGTGTACTTGGCTTTTCCTGCAATCAACTCAAAAATCCGGCACAATGCTTCGGGTGGATAGTCGTCAAAGTGCATGGTCGTCCCGACACGCGACGACAAACCGGGATTGCTGCGAATCATGGTTTGCATTTCCTTCGGGTACCCGGCCAGAATCACCACTAGTTGATCTCGCTGGTCTTCCATCCGCTTCAACAAGGTTTGCACTGCCTCACGACCATATTGGTCCTGCCCGCTTTCGTCGATCAAGGTGTAAGCTTCATCGATGAACAACACTCCATTGAGTGCTTCATCAATCTTTGCGTTGGTTTTCGGGCCCGTTTGCCCGGCGTATTCTGCCACCAGACCACTACGGTCGGTTTCAACCAGATGCCCGCTCTCGAGCACACCCAATGCCCCGTAGATTTCCGCCACGATCCGAGCAACCGTCGTTTTTCCTGTTCCCGGATTGCCCACAAATGCCATGTGCAAACTTGGCTTCGTCGTCGGCAAACCGGCTTCGGATCGCTGTCGTTCCATCTTCAGAAAATTGGTCAAGGTGTCAATCTGGTCCTTGATGGCATCCAAGCCGATCAGTCGGTCAAGGCTTGCACGAGCGTCAACTAATCGCTGCTCGGGAGTTCGATCGTCCGTTGGCGGTGGTGGTTTGCGTTTCTGTTTCTCATCGTCTGCAACGGCCGGCTTACCTGATCCACCCGGTCCCGCGATCGGGGTCGGTTTCTCAGCTGCTGTCACATCAATTCCCTCGCGAAGACGCTTTGCCTCGCCACGCAACCACTTCAACGCATCGCGTGCGTTGTCAGTATCACGTTCACTAGCCAAATGATCCGGCGCGTGTCCCCGCAACTCATCAAACTGACGCCGCATCGATTGCAAACTTTCGTTGTCTGCCACTGAAACGTCTCCATCAACCGACGCAAGCAGATTCGCCATCCGCATAGCGAGGGTTTCCAACTCACCCCAGCGATCACGAATCGCAGGAATTTCCGCAAACGGACGCACGAGGTCACGCCACTCAAAATTACGCGAGGCATTTAGCAGCCAATCAACCGCTTCATGCAACTGGCTTCCCATCACCGATTTGCCCCAAATGTGCTCGAGCAACGCTCGTCCCAACTGACGCTGCCCGATATTACGGGCTTCAATGCCCTGCACCACTGACGCAAACACCTTCATGAGAAGTCCCTGATGAAGATCGTCCATCTGTTCCGCGATCGAAGCAGCACTGGCGTCTTCGCCACCGGTCAACCAACCATAGGACCCACGCACAAGGTTGCCACTTTCAACATACAGGGCCTGAGTTTCCCGGAGCGTCTCTCGGTACAGACGAATCGTTTCAATGATTTGGTCGTCAGTGCGTCGTGTCATGGTGAATTGAGTACAAGAGTTCCATTGCCAGAAAGAAAGATCACGTCATCTTAACGAAAAAGGTTGGCAGCATGCCCCGAAAGTCAAGCGATCAAGCCCACCAGCGAAATGGCCCACCAGCGAAATGGCCCACCAGCGAAATGGCCCAC
>JAPKCI010000507.1 GCA_028823035.1 Rubripirellula sp. | reverse complement strand
GTCATTCTGGCCCTGGTCATTCTGGCCCTGGTCATTCTGGCGCTGGTCATTCTGGCGCTGGTGTTTTTTGGGCCGCGTTGCTGGTCGCATGCTGGATTTGCATCCCGTACGATCCCGTTCTGTTCGCGCAGTCATCAAGCGACCAGAAACCGGAAAACCATCGCGAGACCATTCCACCGATCAAACGCCCCCTCAACATTCTGTTTCTCGCGGTTGACGACATGAAGGACTGGGTGGGCTGCCTCGGCGGTTACGAAGGTACCGTGCAAACGCCGAACATCGATCAACTCGCGGACAAAGCGATGCTGTTTCGTAACGCCCATTGCCCTTCCCCTAAATGTGCTCCTTCAAGAGCTGCGATCATGACAGGCCTGAAGCCATCAACCAGCGGGTTGTATGACAATGGCCACTGGTGGCTGCCAAATCATCCCGACGTGGTGACGCTGCCAGCTCATTTCCGGAGTCACGGATATCAGGTTGTTGGTGCTGGCAAGATTTTTCACCACACAGCCGGAAATCATCCGCCCAATCAGTGGACCGATTTCCAACGAATTGTTTTCCGCAACGATCCCTGGTTCCGCAGTTCCAAACAGAATTACCCATGGTCAAAGTCAGGCCCTCAACCCGCGGAATTTCCCTTCAGTGGTGTGACCGGATTGGGGCACGAAAATGACTGGGGATCACTGAACATCGCCGACGTGGATTACGACGATTCCCGATCGGCGCAGTACGCCATTGACTATCTGAACGGGCAACACGATCAACCGTTTTTTTTGGCCTGCGGACTGTTTCGCCCACATCTGCCTTGGTATGTCCCGGCTGAGTACTTTGATCTCTACCCAATCGACCAGATTCGGCTGCCTTCGGTTCAGGCCGATGATCTTGATGACATTCCGGCAGAAGGTCGCAAACTTGCAATGGATCGTCGCAGCGACTTCAAAGAGATCAAGGAACAACGTCACTGGAAACAAGCCATCCAAGCGTACCTGGCAAGCATCAGTTACGCCGATGCCCAGTTGGGAAAGGTACTCACGGCTTTGGACAACAGTCTTTACGCCCAAAACACCATCGTCGTTCTATGGTCCGACCATGGGTGGCACCTCGGGTCCAAAGGCCATTGGCACAAATCAACGCTTTGGGAAGAGGCAACGCGAGTACCATTGATCATCGACGTCCCCGGGTTCGCAGCAGGGCATTGTGATGCTCCCGTTAATCTGATCAGCCTGTTTCCTACACTGCTGCAATTGTGCGACCAGAAGATTCCTGCCGAACTCGACGGCCCCAGCCTTGTTCCATTGCTGAAGAATCCAGAAACGCAATGGTCACAACCAGCAGTGATTGAATTTCGCCGTGGCAACGCAGCGGTACGTGACTCAAGATACCGGTACATCCATTATGCCAATGGAGGAGAAGAGTTGTATGACCATGCTACAGATCCATCGGAATGGCAAAATCTGGCAAACGATCCCGCGTTCCATGACACTAAACTGCGACTGTCGAAATGGCTTCCTGAAAAGTGGGCAAAATCAGCTGCAACGAAATCCCAATTTGACTTTGATCCGGCAACCTACCAATGGACACATCGCACTACCGGAACCGTCACATCGGGATCAGAACGCTAACCACACAGTACACCATCCACCTAACTCGCTCACACCTTACCGGCTCACAGGAAACAGTATGACAGGTAGCTTGCCGCGCACGATCACACAATCCATGCAATTCAATAATGGTTGCGCGACCGGGATGAGTCATCGCTGGCAAGACGGCCAGTACTGCTCGATCATGACCAAAGTTGGCATTGTCGGCTGCGGAATTTATGACCTGACTACCGCCGGTGAATTTGGTCAGGCCATTGCAATTGCCAAAGGAACTCCGACGCAGCCACTAGTCACCCCGGATGATCTGCTGGATGCAATCATTGTGGACGCAACTCCTCAGGCGAAAGCACTCGGAATCGCGGTAGGCATGTCGGGAAAAGAAGCGGTTGAACTGATGCTGGCAGGATCTCACTAG
>JAPKCI010000041.1 GCA_028823035.1 Rubripirellula sp. | reverse complement strand
TGGTCGCCCGATGGCTTATCGCTCTGTCCACCTTCTTGAGAAGTCCCCTCGCCACTTTGCTGGTCGCCCGATGGCTTATCGCTCTGTCCACCTTCTTGAGAAGTCCCCTCGCCACCTTGCTGGTTTCCGCCCTGCGAATCACTAGCGTCCGAACCGCCCGATCCACCGCCACCCTCTTGTTGATCGCCTTTAGAATCGTCTGCTCCCTCTTCCGGCTGCTTCTGATGGTCGCTCGCTGGACGATCATCTGGCGCAGAAAGTCCTCCGGCGTTTGGATCGTCGGGAGGTGGCAGGGTTGATGCGGCAGTGATCTTCAGTTCGATCGGATCGCTTCGCGTCACGTTGGATTCAAGGTTGGCATCTTCATCGCTTTCGCGATTGTCTGTCGCGATGGCAACAATCTGAACAATCGATCCAATTCCCAGATCATGTTCTGCTGGTCGGAAGCGGTATTCGGATACATGATTACCTTTTTGCCCCGTGGGGTGGCTCCACAGGATAGGTTCGGCCATCAGATCAAGCCCTGATCGCATCTCGAGTCGAACATGCCGCAAACCATAGTCAGGATCCGAGGCATGGACTTCGATGACCTGTTGGGCATCGATGGGCATTTCCTTTGGGGACCGGAATGGCATCGTGATCGATACTTCCGGAGGCAAGTCTGATACAACGCGGATCGGATAGATAATGGGTTCGGAATTTCCCTGCCCGGACGCATCCTGTACTGAAATGCGATAGCTGTCCTGTTCGACTGTAGCTGATGGACCTGTCGCAGTTTGCAGGGTGAACGTGAAGGAGAGCGAAGTTCCGTCTTCCGAAATGGCGAGATCCCGAACTCCTGCGGTGGCACGTACACGATCACCTAGCAGTCGTGGACTGAATTCAATTTGAGCTATTGATACAGGCCGGTTGGTCGTCGCGAGAATTTGTACTTGTGTCCCTGCGAGCCCCATGATGCTACCGCTGCTGCTGGTGTGCGAGGTCTGGCCGGTGTATTTCGGGGGTGTGTAATGAACGGACTGTAACGCGACAACTGGCAGGTCTTGTACCTGTAGATAGTAAGGTCCCTCGGAAGCGTCACCGGCTTGGATGGTGTACGAAACTGCTCCGCTAGCGGAGTGGGGAAGCCAAAGTTCCCCTGCAAAGCGATTAGAGTCTGGGTCGAATGTAAGTGCCAATTCCTGACGTCCCGAGGGAAGATCCCAACGGCAGGTGATCTGCTCTTCTTCTCGAATCCCAGTTACGAAAGCGGAAATCTGGAGTTTGCGACCGGCCATCGCTTCGACATTGCCGGGCAGGACCTCCGTGATTTTGACCCGTCGTGCCGGATCAATTTCAGCAATGGGTGCGACTAATCGAGCTACTGAGTGCAAGGCATTTTTCGGCGATGCAACGGCGTATCCGAGCAGCAACGCGAATACCAATGCGGTTGCTATCCACCAACGAAAATTACCAGCAGCTTCCTCAGGGATTTCATCGTAGGTCCGAAGCCTGCCAGCAGTGACCGAACCCATCGAACGAACGACACGCGTTTGAAGCGCGGTTTTATTGGATTCACTCCTTAAAGTGACGTAGCTCGTCAGAGATTGACGTAATTCGGGGAGGTTTCGTTCCAGTGCCCTTGCCGCGTACTCTGGACGGACCGTGCTGCTAAAAAGGGGAAGCACCCGCACCTTGAGATACCAACCCGCCAGCCCAAGTAGCCCGACGAAAACGACCGAACGCACGGCGACATTCGGTGAGTAGACCCATTGGTCGACCACCAGCCATACAAGGATGGCGATAATCGTCGTGATCACAAGCTTAAGCCCGGAGCGGATTAATTCGGCCCACCAGAGTGATCGACATGCCTCCTCGATACGCTCATCAATCAGCTGGTCCGTACCACTTGGGGTGGTTTTGGGGCGAGGGTTAGCCTGATGCGATGTCGTTGGCGGGGGTGCTATTGTGGCCATGGTGCTTGCATGAACTACGGAAAAGACGACACTCAATAGTATTATAAGCTCAGTCGAGCTAATGGCTTTTCGCTCATGCACTTAATATCAAAACAAACCTCTTTTTGCACCTTTGTTTACCTAGTAGGGTATTTGAGGCATCATTGCTGTGGCGGGTAATTGCAAGGTGAGGTGATTAACGCTCGGCTTCTTAATGAGAACAAAACAACCTTTGAATGGTTGATTCTCGGTGATTATGATCGACAGTGTGGTTATTCGCCCCGCAGTCGATCGTTTGCCGTGTTAGACTTCGGCAAACCTATCAGCCTCATCCTCGCAATCGATATTATCCATGAGATATGCATTTCGTCTGGCGGAATTGCTCGGCCATACCCCTGATCGTCGCAAGCGTCCGGGCACGATCAAGTCCATCGTTGAACACACGGGCTTGGATCGCCATCAAGTCGCTTCTTTGTTGAAGAACGAGGCTAAGTACATTCCTCTGGACGCTTTGTCGCGGATTTGTGATTACCTGATTGATCATGGCTACGCGAATGCTGATCAATTGCCTGGATCGTTGTTTGCAGTCAACGCAGAGAATTTCTGGGAATTGCTTGCACGCCGCGGTGAAATCGAAATCGTCCTTGGCGTTCGCGAGAACCCGGCGACTCAATCACCTGACAGCGCAACTGTTGTGGCAAGCGATGCTGTTTTATTTGGTGAGCTGCTCAATGGCGTTTCGACGCTGGGAGGAGCTGCCAAGCACCAAGGGACGTCGGATGGCGACGATGGCAAAAAATTATCGGTACCGATGCCCGACCGGATTCAACAATCACTGGTGTGGAGTCCGGGTGAAGTTTCTTTGGAAGATGCCCGTGGTCGAGCCACTGAAGTTTTTGATGGCTTTGTAGATGCCCAGGGCGATCGTGGGATGGTTTGTATCGGCAGTGTGAAGAGCAACCCAGTGGTTGAGCTGCTGTTTGCTGACACCTTCGGATGTACTCCATTCGTAACCGAAGACGACGTGGACGATGTATCAGCCCGTTCGTGTCCCTTTTTCCTGCGCTATCGCGATAGCGATCCACAGCCCGGAGGAGCTTCGGCAGGCCTTCGGCTCAGCAAGAACCAGGATGCTCCTGATCCAGGGTTCTATTACGAGAATGATGACGGGACTTGGTCCTATGCCGGTGGTGAGAACAAGGACACAGCACTCGTTTTCTATCTGTTCCGAGAAGCACTCGGTCGGCTCGACATGGTTTTGAGTGGCTTTTCAGGTCGTGCCACACGTTTGTTGGCAAAGACACTTGCGATTCGTGGCGAAGAATTCTGGCCACCTGTTTACGAAGAGAGTGGCGTTCAGATCGGTGCCTATCTTGTGCAATACGACAATACCGATACCAAGCCGAGTCGGGACGATCTATTGTTCAACCCCGGTGGCGCTGTCGAGATCATGCCGTTGTCCCGCGCTGCAATCGCGAAACGTATCGCCCGTCGATAGCGGCCAGCGATCCGGCACCTACTGGTTGCAGTACCTTTCAAAACACCGAGCCCCATCACTGTGAGTACGTGGTGGGGACGTTCATTTAGCGAGAGACCAACTCTCGTCAAAGAATCCTTCGGCAGCAATCTCGCCGGGGAAAATTCCGTCATCGCTTGGCTCAACACTTAGCACTGTCCAGTCGGCGAGCATTGGGATTTGGCGTGAGTTGCTAATGTTCGAGAATTCTCGAAAGGTCATTCCGCTGTTGACAACAACATAGCGGTTGGGGTTGCGTGGATTTGGGAAACAGAACGCCGCCACATGCTTGTCGGGCTGAAAAGTTCTTGATCCGACTTGGAGTGTATTTCGCGTCCATTGAATGGGCAAACGATCAGAAATACTCTGCAGATATTGATTGCTGCTGTAGTCTCCAAAGCAAATTAGATGGCAGTCTCTGATTTGCTCCTCGGTGATTTGTGTATCCAGTACGACATTTACTTTGCCCCGCATCAACCGGCTCCAGCGTTGTTTGGCGTACTCGAATTCACGGTCAATCCATCTCTGAGCGGTGCCATGTTGAGCTGGTCGACTGGGGGCTACAAACAGGAACCTGCTGCAAAACGCATCGTCAATCGGTCCCTGCAGTCCGGGTCGCTTTCGCAAGGTCGAATCGATTTGCTCAACGACACGCCATGATTTCTGTTTCTCAAATTCACACTGCACGCCTGGCGCCTCATCCCAGTCATCGATCTGGAAGGTTTGCCCATCAAGCAGTACCTCCACTCGTTGATCGGTTTCGGGCCAGCCCGAGTCACGGAAGTCGACTTCAAATCGAGTGATGCCGTTGGTCTTTACATGGATGGAACCGTCGTTGCCAATCTCTGCCTGAATTCGACTTGGGCTCCAATGTGACTCCAATCCGCTGATTTTGATCCAGTCGATTGTGTTGTAATGAAGGGTATAGGTTGTGAAGTCAATCGTCTTGCGGGGTGATAGCTCGGGATCTTTCGCCCATGTGTCCATCTTGGCTTCGATGGTCAAGGCTGACTCAGCATCTACCTTGTGTCCCATGTTCTTACCGACCACATAGGGAACCTCGATCCCAAGCTTTGCAGTTTTGGCTACCACGCGATCAGCCGCCTGTTTCTGTTTGTCTTTTTCACCGCTGTATGGGATGGTGCGTGTGTTGGCCAGATTGCTGACCCAAGGCAGAACGTCGTACCAGTTCATCAGTTTCTGACGAATCGTATTGATTGGGTAAGGTGTCTGCTGCGTCCAGCCTTGATAGACAATGGTGTCGACAAAACCAGCACCCGGGTTTGCCGCAAACCAACGGCCCGGATCATGGACCGCGAAATGCCAACATCCTGCTCCACCCATCGAAAATCCGCGAATGGAGACTTGTCTTTTGTCGATGGAAACGAGTTCTCCGAGGTGGGCCAGTGCCTCGTAGACGTCTGTTTCACCTGCAAACTTGAATGCGTTGCAGTGTCGTCCAAATGGATGCAGAACGATGGTGCTTTCGGGTGAGTAGCGACCGACCTTGGTCATCCGCTCATGGATGAACGGTATTTCTGTTTTCGTATCACCTCGACCATGCAGCCAAACATCGACACGGTACGGAGTATTGCTACCTTGAAAGCCAATTGGGATGACCAAGCCATAGGGCTGAATTGAATCATCGATTTGGGAACGGAAACCGCCAACCAACAGTTGTGTTTTGTCTTTTTGGTCCTTTTGCAATCCAAGCAGAATCAGGTTGCGATCCCCATGTTTTACAGCTTGCAATCGCCGCTCGGTTTCGTCCAGAAGTGACGCCGCGATTGCGGTTTCTGACTGTTTGAAAAACAACTTCTGGACCAGGGCCAAACGAACCGCACGAACCAATACTTCAACATCTGGTTGCCAGCTTTCAGCATCCTTGCTGGCTTCAGCCAGTGCATTGATTTTGTATTGGAGTTTTTCTACCCGAGTTTCGAGGGTCTCGCGAATTGTCGGGTCAATGGTTTGTCCATCGGGAGGCAGTCGCTTGTAGTCCTGGGCCAGCGAGACTGAAGCCAAGAAAATGGACAAGCAGGCGATGAGTGCCAGTGGCGTTCTTGATTTTCTCACTTTTTTAACTTCCGAAAAGAAAGCATCATTGAAGCTCGTTTAACGCGGTCCACCAAACGGGAAAGTCCAAGCTGATTTTGGATTTTTCCGGTTTGGTGCAAAGTACATTTTGAGGTTCCCCAACGCGGCGAGCGAATCGACGTGCTTAAACTCCAGCAGTGCCGCTCCGGATCTTGCACTAAAAAGGCAAGTGCTCAACGAACCTATTGATGCGAGGTTGAAAATGCTCGGTGGAGGTGCAACCTTGACCGAAGTCTCTCATTTCTGCAGGGCCATGATGTCAGCTGTCATGCGTGGATCCATGATGCTGGCGTTTTCCAGTTCGGGATCGAGCAATAAACCATAGCCTTCTGGAAGGTATTCCAGCATGGCTGCACCTTCCACCAGAATGCCGTCGACCGACTCATCCTCGGCAAAAAGTTCGCCCATTTCCTGAACAAAGTTTTTGGCGTTCTCTTCACTAGTAAAGGCAACGAGCACCTCGAAGTCCTCGATCTCCGCAGTCAGGGCTCCGATGTTCTCGTCCTCACTATCTTCCGACTGGGAAGTGCTGAGCAAGACAAACTCGCTCGCCAGGATCTTAGTGTGCAATTCTGGCACATTACCCTCGGTAATAGCATCGTGCAGATTGGCATTTGTATCGGACATGATCAGTTTCGGTGTACGAGATTCGGGATTTTCCGGCGCGGCGAACGCGGTCGAGCGAGAACATGAAGTATACCTTTTGGTTCGCCCTACGCGATCGGTTGAAAAAACGTCGCTTGACCGGGGTTTCAAGCCACTTTGGAGGTTGTCAGAAGTTTTCTCCATTTGTTTTTCCCCACAGATGGTTGTCGGAACGCATCCCGACTGACGTGCAACGAAATCCCAACCACACGATTTAGCCGACGAACTGATCTTTGTGTTCGACTTTGACCGCTGTGTTGTTTGACCGCTGTGTTGTTTGACCGCTGTGTTGTTTTGACCGCTGTGTTGTTTTGAAGGTGAAAAGTGGCGGGATGAGAATCCTCCTCATCAAGTGTTTCAACATCCTCCACGATTCAGTCCCAGAGGCGTGTGCGATCGATCTTCGAATCTGCCAAAAGCATGCTATTTCTGTTAGAATGTGAGCAGAGACCGATGGTACTGTCTGACGACGCACGCAGGATTGCTGGAAGCTTTTTGTCAGCGTTCAGTTCATTCGTGCGGGAGCGATGACCGTCAGCACCACGCCCTCAATCGGCCGTGGTTAGAAGGAAATATCTTGATTACTAAGTCCTCGCAGTGGGGCTTCCAGCATCTTTGCCATTGAAATCATCAGGCAGGAGTTCGAAAGTGGTCCACAACACAGTTAATCGCCGAAAGTTGAAGTGGGACCAAAAAACTGAGCAGATCGTTGGTGATCAGGAAGCGAACGCATTTCTCTCTCGTCCCTATCGAAAAGGCTACGAGATCGAAATGGGTTGAGTGGCATATCCCTCAGGGTTTTGTTTGCCTGATTATCTCGGGTTCTTTCTTGCTGGCTTGACAGTCAGACTGAACGCCGTAAATCTTGCTGGATGAATTGCGTCGACGATTGCGTTACGATTGAAACTGGTCAGGACCAAATTTACCGGGGAAGTGACTGAGTCGAACGAATGCAAGGTGGAACCGACGAGAGTGATGGAGACAAGCTGACGCTTGTTACTCCCCTGCAGTATCTGCCGGGAATGGGGGCGGTGCGTGCGCAGCGGTTCACTCGTCTGGGACTGCGCAACGCTCAAGATGTCATTTTTCTTTTCCCACGCGATTACGAGTATCCGGCACCTAGCGGGATGGTGGATTCTCTCGAAGAGGGTAAGCCGGCATCACTGGTCGGAACGGTAGTTGACGCTGAGTTCGTTTCGAGGAAACCCGGGAAGTCAATGTTTGCAGCTCTGGTTCAGAATGAATCAGGTATCGTGAGAATGTTGTTTTTCAATCAACCATTTCGATCTGACCAACTTGTCGTCGATCAACGCGTACTCATGTCGGGTACACCCAAGCTGAACGGGATGCGGATGGAGTTCGTGCATCCCAAGGTCACACTGTTGGATGACGCGGAGGATGTACCTGAGCCGCGAATACTACCTGTGTACCCCCTGACCGATGGCGTCAAGCAATCAGAAGTCAGACGCCTGGTCAATGAGACGATCGAGCGTCTGGCTGGCGATTTGGTGGAAGTCATGCCACCAAGCCTGCGGCAGGAAGGAGCCGATCAACTACGGAAACAGGGTGTCGATCTGAGAGGCGATCTTGTGACGATTGACGTCGCACTTCGATCTCTGCATCAACCCGATAATCCACTCGCCTTGCTTGCTGCTCGAACGCGTTTGGTGTTCCAAGAGCTTTTTGTGATGCAGTTGGCGCTGGCAATGAGGCGTCGGCAACTGACCACCGACCTGCATTCACCGCCGCTTGCCTCAAGTGCGATGATTGACGCAAGGATTGTCAATCGTTTTCCGTTTGAATTGACAGGAGACCAGAAGTCCGTCATTGGTGAAATCAGTCGTGACATGTCGCGACAGTTTCCCATGAATCGCCTGCTGCAGGGGGATGTTGGTAGTGGCAAGACCGCGGTGGCGATTTACGCAATGATGCTGGCAGTTGCCAATGGTCATCAGGCAGCATTGATGGCCCCAACGGAGGTGCTCGCACGGCAGCACTATCAGACTCTCACGCAGACGTTGACTGACAGTCGGGTCCGAGTTGGTTTGTTGTGCGGATCACTCAGTGCTGGTGAACGAAGGAATGAAATTGAATCGGTAGCCGCCGGGACGACTGACCTGCTGGTTGGAACTCAGGCATTGATTTACGGCGGCATCGATTTCAAGTCACTCGGTTTGTGTGTCATTGATGAGCAACACAAATTTGGGGTCGCTCAACGCGTCGCACTGCGAAGCGGCGGGGTTGATCCACACTGTCTGGTGATGTCGGCGACACCTATCCCGCGATCGATCGCGATGACATTGTTTGGCGATGTGGAATTGAGCACTCTGCGAGAAAAACCGCCGGGACGCCGGAAGGTCAATACCTATCTGGCCCATGACGGATGGAGGGATCGCTGGTGGGGTTTCGTGCGTGACCGAATCGATGAGGGGCGACAGGTGTTCGTCGTGGCACCTCGCGTCTCAATGACTTCCACGGACGATGAAGCGGGCGAAGATGTTGCTTCGGTCGAGGCGGTGTTTGAAGACCTTTGCAATGGTGCTTTGGCAGACTACCGGGTGGAATTGTTGCATGGACGCATGCATCCTGACGAAAAACAGTCCATCATGGAAGCGTTTTCAGCTGGTCGCATTCAAGTTTTGGTCAGCACCACTGTGATCGAGGTTGGAATCAATATTCCAAACGCCACGGTGATGACCATTTTGGGGGCACAGCGTTTCGGACTCGCCCAGTTGCACCAGCTCCGCGGCCGTGTTGCTCGGGGAAGTCACGAGGGTCATGTCGGTGTTTTTACCGATGGAGATGACTCGCCGGAGGAGAATGAGCGTTTGCAAGTGTTCGAGCAGACCGATGATGGATTCGAGTTGTCCGAAGCTGATTTCCGCTTGAGGGGTCCCGGCGACATGCTTGGACGGCAGCAAAGTGGTATGCCACCGATGAGAATCGCGGATTTGATTCGCGATCAGGATGTCCTAGTTGCTGCTCGTGCCCTTGCACAGTCGATGATTGACGAAGATCCCGAACTCAGCGCCGATGGGCTGAGTGAGCTTCGTAGTCAGGTCATGAGGCGGTACGGAAAACGAATGAATTTGGGTGATGTTGCCTGACCGGTTTTTGCAGTTTCGAATCAATGTTTTGACAGCAAAATCACACAAGCTGACCATCATGCAGTTCTTTTCTTTGTTGCATTGCACCAGCCAGGGAGTCGCTGTGTGTGACGGTTATAAGGATGGCACCGGATGACTGCTGTAACTGTATCAACAGCTCGGTGATTGTGTCTGCTGTCCTGCGATCCAGATTGCCTGTTGGTTCATCTGCCAGAATCAGTGAGGGACGCATGAGCAACGACCTTGCAATGGCGACACGTTCCCGCTCGCCACCAGATAATTCACTCGGCAGATGGCTGTGTCGGTCAGCCAATCCGACAGCTTCAACTAACTCATGTGCATACGAAAGTTGATCGGCCGATGTTTTGCCCACCGCCAACGCTGGAACCAGAACGTTTTCCAGCACTGACAATTGTGGTAGCAGGTGGTGATCCTGAAATACGAATCCGATGTGCTGATTGCGAAAACTCGCTAACGAGTTTTCATCAAGACTGAAAGGATCAGTTCCATCGATGGTGACTGTTCCGGTGTCTGGGCGATCGAGTGTCCCCAGAATCTGCAATAGAGTGCTTTTGCCACTGCCACTGGGGCCGACGATGGCGACGGAATCACCCGCAGTCAACTCCATCGACACGTCCTGAAGGACGGGCAGTGGCTGGTCGGAAGTCGGAAATGACTTGGCGAGGTGGGTAACCAACAATTCGTGTGCAGGTTTCGATTGGTTCATCTGCATAACTGACAAAGAGCGAGCGTTGCGAGACCATAAAAAGAGTATTCAACGTCGGCTGTCTGGTCGAGCGTGAAGCCGACGAATCCACCCTCCGGTGATTGCATGGATAAAGCATATCGCCTGATTGCCTCGGTGTTCACCTCAGAGACCGAATCGAGATCGGCCAAAGTCAAAAGCCCGGTGAAAGAACTAAGTAAATCCGCAAACGGGATGCGGGTGTTGGCTGTAAAGCCACCCTCATCGGACTGCATTTCAGACAGGAAAGCGGCGGTGTTGGTCTGGGTGGCTGGATCCAGCTTGCCAAGCGCCTTCAAGCTTCCAATTGCAGCCGCGGTTGGATTGACGCCGGGTCTCTTGGCAGCACGAATCTCGAGATAACCTCCTTCTGCTTGCAGCTGTGAATCGAGAAACGTCTCGACACGATCGATATCGGGGACCGGAATTTCAATCAACTGATAGCACAGTATCGACAGAAAGGTCTGGTACGTGCTGCCAGCCCTTCCCTCAGGAGTTTTTGCAAAACCACCATCGTCAGTACGCAGGGTGCCAAGAAGACTGGAAACGTTTTGGCGCCAGTTGTTGTCCTCGTCGGGAATGACAACTTCACCGACTGCCAATTCGACGATTGCCGATGCAAAGATCAGGGAAATCAGATCGATGATCGATTCTTTGCGGGTCAATCTTTGTCTCAGAAAGACAGCAGCTTTTCCGCCAATCTCTGCATCGAGGGCATCGAGAATCCATAGCGCCCGCAATGCAAAGGCCGTGTAATAGGGATCACTCTCACCTTCACGTCCGGCGAATCCACCGTCTTGGCGTTGTTGCTCGGTCAGCCATTGAGCGTGCCGGGTTCGCAAGGACGAATCGAGTTGGGATGCACCGATTGCCAGTTGCAGGGTCAATTCCTGAAGGTAGGGGCCGCTCACGCGATCCCTTGTGGATTAAAGTACTGTGGCTCGTTGCCCTCTTTCCATTTGATGTTGCAGCCAATGGAGGGCGTTTGCTGGTCTGCGGGCGATTGACCTTCCAGGACGGCATCAATCGCCGCTCGCAGGTCCTTACCAGTCACGGGCGTATCGCTTTTGGGTCGGCTGGAGTCGAGTTGGCCACGATAGACCAATCTTTGGTCGCTATCGAAAAGATAAAAGTCAGGCGTGCAGGCGGCAGCATAAGCTTGAGCGACTTGCTGCGACTCGTCGTAGAGATAAGTGAACTGATAACCGCGGTCTGCTTTTTCAGTGGCCATCGCCTCCAGCGAGTCATCCGGGTATTTGTCGGCATCATTGCTGCTGATGGCTGCAACTACCAAACCGCGTGTCATGTAGTCGTCTGTAAGTGACTTCAGTTGCTCGGCGACATGCTTGACGTAGGGGCAGTGATTGCACATGAAAATCACAAGCAAGGCTTTGCTGCCAGAGAAGTCAGACAATTGCACTGTGTTGCTGTCTGTGTCAGGCAGGGAAAACGGAGGTGCCTGGGTACCCAACGGTAGCATGGTGCTGGCGGTACGAACCATGGATGATTCCTTTGCAGGGTAGAGAGGATTGAGCAGTCCCATCGGAGGGAGAAATTAGGGAAACATGCAGTTGCTGGATCAACGATTCGTTCAATCGTTTTTCATTTTGTCCAACAGTCGACCGGGGCTGCCCATGGCGTGGTAGCCGCCATCAACGTGCAGGATTTCGCCGGAAACACCTTCACTATTACCGCTGAGCAAGAACGCCCCAGTGCGGCCCACTTCTTCATGGCTGACATTGCGACCCAGTGGTGCCATGTGCTCATACAACGTTAACATTTCTTCGACGCCTGCTGCCCGGCCCGCCAAAGTGCGAATTGGGCCGGCTGAGAGGGCGTTGACTCTGACGCCCTGAGGTCCCATGTCATGAGCCAAATAGCGGACAGTTGCTTCCAGAGCTGCCTTGCAGATTCCCATCACGTTGTAGCCGGGAACACACTTTTCACCACCAAAGTAGGTCATGGTGGCGATGGAGCCTCCGGGATTCATGATCGGTTTGGCCGCTGCAGTGCAGGCGATCAGCGTGTAGACGCTGACATCCATTGCCAATTTAAAGCCATCGCGACTGGTGAACACCGTATCGCGGGCTAGATCATTCCGATCTGCAAAGGCAATCGAGTGTAGCAGGAAGTCTATTTTCCCGAACTGCTCGGCGGTATGTTCAAATACGCTCTGGATATCCCCGTCCTTCTGTGCATCCATGGGGATCAGAAATTTGGCGTTTTCGTATTTGTCAGTCAATTGCGACACCCGTCGACGATTACGTTGCCGTTCGTCATCCTCACGGTCTGGAAGATGAGTAAACCCACATTCACCCCCGGCTTCCATGATTTGCTTTGCAATTGCCCAGGCGATCGAATGATCATTGGCCACACCTAGAATAAGCCCTTTTTTCCCATTGAACTGCATATCGAACGATTCCTGCTTGGCGAAATGTACCGCCGCACTCTTTGGGGCGACGGGCGATCCAACGCACAGGATACCGCCAATCCCTTAGAGTCGTCTATTTGCCTAACAGATGACAAAATGAATTTCCGGACCAGAGGTTTTGCCTGCCTCAGCTGACATATTCCCTATTTTCCTGCCTGAGTGATCCGTTGAAAGACCGCACCCAGCCCCGTAATACAGAAAACACAGAGATTCGCCTCGTTGTTGAGGTGTCAAAGTCCCTGAAAAAGGATATTTGTCGCACAGAATTTCTCGAATCGATTTTTCCTGAGTTACTTCAGTTCCTTGGGGAGACGACAGGAGGGCTCGTGAGTCAAAGCCTTGGCCAGTGGAATCGCGAAATCTGGGTTGGTGAGAGTGTAGAGATTCCCGAACTTTTGATCGGTGAAGCACTCGATCTTGGATCGACGAGGATTGCTAAGGGTTGGTGTGTGACTCCACTGGTCAGCGAGGGGGACGCCAATCATCCTCCGCTGGCGGGATTATCGGCGTCCGCACCCATGGTTGCCGCTTTACTGGTGCAAACCAACAAGGCTGCATCCGAGGAAGCCAGTCAGTCTCTGCAGCGATTTCAACGGGCTGCCGAACTGATTGGGTCTGCGTTGCAAAGCATCGATCGTCGTGAGCGTCGAATACGCCGTATCGACCAGTTGCAGGCAGTCATGGATGCCGCTGCCCAATGGCAACGACTGGAAGATGATGTGGCTCTGCTGCACGGCATCGCTGACACCGCTACGGAGTTGCTGAATTGTGAGCGAGCCAGCATTTTTCTCTGGGACAAACGCCGCAAAAAACTGATTGGCCGCCCTGCCCTTGGTGTTGAAGGCGGGGCTTTGGAAGTTGACGATAGCGTCGGAGTGGTGGGAGAAGTCCTCGGCTCTCGTGAATCCAAAATATGGAACGGCGGTAGTGATGACGAGTCCCGGGTCAACCGCAAGGTGGATCAGTCTTTGGAGTTCCAGACTCGGTCACTGGTCGCGGTTCCCATGCAGGGTCGACGTAATGAATTGATAGGGGTTTTCGAGGCAATCAACCACACTGGTCTTGGCTTTGAAGCTTGCGATGCAACGGTGCTAAGCGATCTGGCGACTCATGCGGCTGTGGCAATCCAGTCTCTCAAGACGCGTAAAAAGTTATCTGAGACCTGTGATCGACTGGTGGAAGATGCAGCTTCGGCGAGCCCGTTGATTGGTGAGCATCCGAGCATTACCAAGATCAGGCTGAGTTCAGAGAAAGTAGCCAGGACAGATTTGACGGTTCTGGTGTTGGGGAAAAATGGTACCGGCAAGGAAGTGCTCGCTCGACACATCCATTTTGAGAGCGGCCGCCGCAACGCACCCTTCATTGCAGTGAATTGCGCCGCTCTCGTCGAATCACTGCTGGAAAGTGAGCTGTTTGGTCATGAAAAGGGTGCGTTCACGGATGCGAATCAAACACGGGCCGGGAAATTTGAGTTGGCCAACGGCGGCACCCTGTTTCTCGATGAAGTGGGCGATATGAGCCCCGGGGGGCAAGCAAAGCTGCTCCGTGTTCTCGAGGAAAAGGTCGTCGTTCGTGTGGGTGGATCCCAAACGATTCCGGTTGACGTCCGCGTGATCGCTGCAACGAATCAACCACTCGAAGAAATGATCGTTGAGAAACGCTTTCGGGAGGATCTGTATTTCCGTCTCAATGTCGTCAATCTTTGGTTGCCACCGCTGGCCCAACGGGGTGACGACATCCTGTTGTTGGCGAACCATTTTCTAGAGCAGTTTTGTTACCAGATTGGTCGAACGGTACCGGTTTTTCAGCGGAGTGCTCGCCAAGCCCTGCAAACGCATCCATGGCCCGGCAATATTCGGGAACTGAGAAATACTATTGAGCGGGTTGCCTACCTTTGTAGCGAAGAACAAATAGAGACTGAGGATTTGATGCTGACCGCCAGCCTGCGAAAACCTGCCGGAGGCCAGTCATTCATCAGTGGCAATTTGAATGAAGCAACCAAACAATTTCAGGTTGAGCACATCGATCGGGCTATCGATATCTGTTCTGGCAATATGACCGATGCGGCGGAGCATTTAGGTCTTCATCGATCCAACCTGTATCGCAAAATGCGTCAATTGGAAATGAACGCAGCGGATGATGCAGATCGTCCGGAGGAATGACTCGTGTCGTCCGTTTTCGTTCTGCCGTTACGAACTTCCACACCAGAAGCGGATGGCTTTTTCGTAAAGGTCGATGCCCTTCTCAAGTTGGTCGATCTCAAGCCATTCGTCAGCGGTGTGTGCTTGGACGATGTCGCCGGGGCCGCAAACGACTCGATGCTTGAGTTCGCTGAACTCACCGCCATCAGTACCGTAACAAACAGTTTTGGGCTGCCCTGCTGCGATGGTACACATGTCACGAATGCAGGAAGCACTCGGGTCAATCCAGAAGGGCGAGCCGCCCTCGCATACTTCGTATTCAAGTCCCAACGATTTCGCTCGCTCGGCGACAAGGTCCATGAAGTCCCTGCCATCGATGTTGGGCATGGGGCGCAGTGATACCCAAGCGACAGATTTTGCGGGCGTAATATTGACGGCTTTGCAACTGTCGCTTACACCAAAGTTCCAGGACAACACTGGCGGATCAAAGCGATCGTCGTGATGTTTTTCTGACTGCTGGGTTTGCCGGTGGATGTCAAGCAAAGTTTGCAGCATGGGCACCATGGCTTCGTTGGCATTGATGCCGTCGGTCGTGCTGCTGTGGGCGGCACGTCCCCGGCT
Organism: Rubripirellula sp.; assembly: GCA_028823035.1. Taxonomy (GTDB): domain Bacteria; phylum Planctomycetota; class Planctomycetia; order Pirellulales; family Pirellulaceae; genus Rubripirellula. The sequence goes on along the minus strand of JAPKCI010000041.1, from coordinate 20,826 downwards.
TGTGATTCGCATTCCGACAATGCCTTTATGTGCGTGCACTACCGACAATCGAGTTGGTTCGCCAATGATTGCGAGGGGTTGGGCCTGAACGATATTGCGGTATTCTGCCGAGTTTCGGACCAGATCCTTCGCTCCCAGAAAACCGACTTCTTCGTCAGCAGTGCAGACAACCCACAGTGGAGCCCGTTGCTGGTTTTGGGGTAATCGTGAGACTGCGGACAGCATTGCGACCAGTGAGCCTTTCATGTCACATGATCCACGACCATAGATGCGATCATTCAGAATCACGCCGCAAAATGGGTCCCCACCAGGACCGATCCATTCATCCGCCGGAACAACATCGGTGTGACAGAAGTAGGCCAGACCGCTCTCTTCCTTGAAATCACTCGCCTTTGGTAGACGTCGGGCTACGAGGTTGACTTTGGTGACGCCGTGAGGATCAAGATAGGTTGTCCGCTCGATTTCAAATCCAAGGTCTGCTAAAGCTTCACCAGCCGTTTCCGATACTGCCGCGTTGCTGGTGGAACTTACCGATGGGTGGCTCACCAATTTCTGGAGCACAGTGATGGAATGCTTAAGCAAGGACATCGAAGTGTACCTGTAACCTCAACCTGCAGGACGAGCGTTTACGGCAAGCCTAGGTGATTTTCAGCAACAATGCTATGCGCCCTCGGCGAACATCGTCTGCAGTGAGTCAACGATTCTTTTCGGGTCTGCGCCCTCGACACCTCCACCCATGCCGTTCAACCACTCCAAAGATTCTTTGCGTGTTTCCTCGTTGGACTCAGGGCTGATCGCTTGATAGACCGACTTGGCGGCTAGGCCAGTCGGCGAATCGGGGATGGTGAAGGAGGCAAGCTTGTGTGCCAATGAAAACGGCATTTCATCAAACTTATACGTCTTCTTTCTGGCGTTGAATTGAATCGCGATGAAGTCATCTCCCTTCTCGACAACAATCACTCGAAGATCCTTCGTTACCTCAAAGTCATTGCCGACCGAAATGTCCTTCACCGCCTTTTCAATGCCACCTCGATAAAAGGTCGCCAGATCCGCAAGCTCGTATAAAGCTTCGGCTTGCGCTTTCTGTTCGTCATTCATGGGTAAGTCTGAAACTTTTTCTGCTGCCGGTTTCATCTTGTCCCATTGAGCAGATTTAATGAGCACGCCGACAGCGGTCAATTGTTTATCTGCCTCGGCAATCATCTCAGCGGTTACCGGAGGATCCTTTGGAACCGCTGGCGGCTTGGGTGGGGTGATCGGTGGATCAGGTTCAGGCTTTTCCATCATTGGGTCTGGCTTGGGGTCTGGGTCTTTCTCCTTTTCCGAGTTGGCAATTTGTTTCCCCAGCCCACTGTTCTTTTTTGAATTGCCCATTTTCTTAGTACTGGGACCAAGGGTCCCCATCACAGGATCCAGTGGCTGTGGAACGGCTCGACCTTTGGTGCCTTTGGATTGAGTCTCGTCCGTGGAGTTATTATCCCGCGGGTTTGTCGAAACGGTGAGTCCGTCGTCTGTTTGTGTGATTGAAAGTTCACCGCCGCCGAACAGAAAGTAACCAAGTCCTCCGATGAGCGCCAGCATCCCGACCGCAAAGGTTGTGAACATCAGCAGACCAAGGATGGGCTTCGGGCGTCGGTTATTTGCCTGCGAACCTTTGAATGTTCCCGGTCCGTTAGCAGGCACGACGATGGGAATCGCTCCTCCGGCCTCTTCCATGACGGGTGAGGAGGTTGGGTTAGTCGGTGTTCCAAATACTCCAGCTGGCATTGCCTTCGGTTCAGCCACTTGAGGAATGAGTGGTGGCTTGGCTTGAGCTGCCGTCATATCAGCGTTTGATGGGCTCGCACTGACCGGGTCGGCGACTGGCAGAATGCCTGCAAGAGGGTCGGTCCCTGACAACGGATCAGCGTCCGGCAGGATGCCTGCAAGTGGGTCGGATGCGGGTAACACACCTGCCAGTGGATCAATACCCAGAGAGACTGGCGGTTCGTCTAATATGATCCCGAATCTGGCGTCAAGTTTGGCTTTCGCTTCGGGATTCGCAAGTGTCAGCCGTGCTTGCTGGGCCAGTTTGGCTGCCTTGCTCCACAATTTAGGATCGGTGGTTTCTTTGACACTCTTCAGCTTGCCGACAACTTCACGGATCTTACCGCTAATGACTGCAAGATCCTGTTCACCGTCCTCGATGCCGAAAACCTGGTAGGCGTGCGGCTTTTTTACGCCCTCAGGGAAAGGCAGTAATTCGGAAATCTTGGTGGCCGGCATCACTCAGACCGCTGTAGCTATGTGGGAAAGGAACCGTTTAAAGTGATCTGTAACTGGGCCCCCGGTGCTCATGACTTCGGGGATTTCCATGCCAGATCAGTGAATCGGAGGTGTAATGGTGTTAGTCTCGTTGCGAACTCTTCTACCTTGATCTTCGCAAGCGAAGTAACCCCCGGCAAACCAAATTGTCAATTCGCTCATGATTATGACGGAGATGCGGAGAAACAACAGGAGCATTTCCACCAGTTAAGACAACCGGAACTGCCTCAGGAGACACTTTCACGCATTGGCAATAGTGCATGATCAGGCGATCGATGCCCGCAGTGGCTCCCATTAGCACACCGCTGAAAATCGCGTCTGTTGTGTTTTTGGCGGGAAATTTAGGCTGACAATTCGTCCAATCGATTTGCGGCAGGCTGGCCGTGCCAGCAGCTAGGACACCGAATTGCATACTCAGACCTGGCAAAATTGCCCCCCCATGGAATCGTCGGTCACTGCCGACCCAGTCGACTGTGATGGCTGAACCGGCATCCACCACAATCAGTGGCGGTTCAAAGTGCAGGCTGGCGGCGTATGCCGTGATTAAACGGTCAATGCCCAAGCGGTCAGGCTCGTCGACCTCAGGTTTCATAGGGATGTCACGCCACGTTACCACGTGAACATTTGCCGCCGGTGCGATGGTGTTCAAATGGTCAGTCAGCTGTTTAGTGGCTTGGGCATGGACACTGGCGATTCGCCAAACCACGTCTTGCTCGACAGCCTTGGATCCCACCCAACGGACAACTGCTTCCGGCCATGTGTCGCCCTCGATCAGCACTGACTGAATGTCGATAGTATCAGCGGTTTTCAACGCCAACTTGATCGCGGAGTTCCCAATGTCGACTGCGATGCTGGTCGATGTCTGCATCACTGCGTTTCCCCACCCGCTTTCGTTTGCTGGGAATTCTCGTCAAAGTCCTTCGCCTGCTGTTTGTCAGACAAACCTGCGGTCGGCCCGGCTAAATGGGGTGGCAGACGTTTACCTGCTCGGAAGTTTTCTCTGAACAGATCCGACTCTCGCAAAACGGTCACATCCTCGCCGGCCTCCATCATCAACTTGCGACGGAGATGCACCCGCGTCATGATCTCAGCAGTCAGGCTCTGTAAGCCCTCGCCGGTCATTGCGCTAATCAGGTGTACTTCGCGTCCGGAGGCTTCTGCCAGAGCTGTGCGAATATCTTCGGCACCCTCCAGTTCACTTTTCGTGACAACGACAATCTCATCCCGTTCACCGAGCGATGCATCATATTCGCATAGTTCGCTGCGGATCGCGTTGTAATTGTGGATGGGGTCCGTTCCATCGATCGGCATGGGCTCTACCAGATGCACCAGCAACCCGGCTCGCTCGACGTGTCGGAGGAATTCATGACCCAAGCCGATTCCCTCGCTCGCGCCTTCGATCAATCCAGGGATGTCTGCCATCACGAACGACCGATCCTCCGTAACATCGACGATCCCGAGGTTGGGATGTTTCGTTGTGAAGGGGTAATCGGCGATCTCTGGACGTGCACTGGAAATACGGCTTAACAGAGTGCTTTTCCCGGCATTTGGTTTACCGACAAGCCCCACATCGGCAATGGACTTGAGTTCCAGGATCACGTCGCGCACTTCACCGGGCTCTCCCACCGTGCGTTCCTTTGGAGTGCGGTTGGTGCTGCTCTTGAAGTGAGTGTTTCCCTTTCCACCTTTACCGCCACGGGCGATGACAAACTGCTCACCATGTTCTTTCAGATCTTTGATCACAAACCCATGTTCTGCATCGATCACCGTGGTGCCGGGAGGAACCAGCAATGTCTCGTCCTGACCCTGTCGACCATTTCGCAGCGCTCCTTGACCCGGGGCTCCCTTTGACGCTCGGTACATGCGGCGGTTTGCGAACGCCGCGAGGCTGTTGACCCCCAATCTGGCCTCGAAAATCAGGCTACCGCCATCACCGCCGTTGCCGCCGTCAGGACCACCACGGGGAACGTATTTCTCTCGACGCATGCTGGAACATCCGTCGCCACCTTTTCCCGCTTGCAATTCAATGATGACACGATCGACGAACATGGCTGCGTTCTTAGGAGGTTAGCGACCGAAGGAAGACTGGGAATGAGTAAGCCTGTTGTCCCTCTGAGGGCAACGGGTGACGAGACATCACGTTGTGAGGCCGGAATGATCCACGTGCCTCGATCGTTGGCGAGCCGCTGTCAGCCCTGCGGACCGTCCCTGAGCCCATGTTCCGCAGGAACGAGCCGACAACCACCAAGACATAGCTCAGTTCGGTCGGAAGCCAAGTTGGGGCCTGAAGGCCATCACCGATTACTCAGGAATGCGACCGTTAAGAGGCACTCCGACTACTCAGTGGAATCCCGCGGCTCGTTGATGTCCAGCGGGAAGACCTATAAATGGGCATGGAAACAGCTGAGAAAGAGTGAGGCCATGGCACTCGCTAACGGAATAACCACCGGTAATCGAGGCGTTCCTCCAAGCCGTACTGATCCAGAATGTACTTTTGTTCCTGAGCGTTGTCGAAAGCTGGCACACCGAAGCGAATCAAATCTTCTGTCTGACGAACAGTATCGCCCGGACGGTAGAAGTTCAGTTGCAGAGCTTTTGGCTTGTAGTCAGCACTCTTGCCGTCCCCGACCTTTTTGAATGCATCCGTCAATCCGAATACCTCGACAGAGACGAAATCCAGATTGGGATCAACATCTACCCATGTGGCGACGCCCCAGATTCCTGGTGCAGCATTATCATCACTGAAGGGAATATTAACTCGTGAAATCTCGACCGAGTTGTAGAGCGCTGTACTGATTTGTTCACGCACCTTTATCTTGGCGCGGGCAGTCGGCAGAATGCGATCCAGATACTGTCTTCCAGAAACTTGATCGCGGAGTACGAACATTGGAAAGAATTTTCGTTGATCAACGCGGACTGATTCCATTCGCTGATAGATATCAGCACCGGCAACCTTGTCTACTGCCGGACGGAAATCACCACCACGATAACGGATGCGATAAACCATGTACCAAACCAGCTTCCGCTGCATACGGCCATCGGGTCGGGGAATATCAATGTAGATTTGTCGGAGTGGTTTGAACGAGAACTCAAAGCAGAAGATTGTCCGTCGGTGAATCACCGCTTTCGCTCGCTCTACCAGCGTACGACTCCGGGGATCAAAGTGTGGCTTGCCATCGGGATGGCCCGAAGAGTCGCCAAAAGCGATCTGGGGATAGTTTGTCAGAAACGGTTGCAGTTCCAGTGGACCATCGAACGTCTCTTCCGGCTGAATCGCTGCGGGAATCACAGTGACCACACCAGGCGCAAACTGGGTTTGCTCTTGAGTCGAGGGGTCTTTTCGAGTGCCCTTTTGTGCAAGAGCCGTCATGGTGCCAAACAGGCAGAGCACAAAGCAGAGCTGGATTCTTGTAGCCAATGTCATTTCAGGACCGTTTTTTTGCATTCCGTAGGGACTGGACGCCGAGAAACACGACAGCATTATCTCGGGTCACCTTCTAATTGTACTTAACGAACTGTATTTGCGTTCGAAATTGAGTCAGCGACTTGGTTTGATGAGTCCTCAGCGGCGTGAACCGAGGCAGCGTCAGCCGATGTTTTCTCTGAGCCGCGACTGGTCGCGGGGTCAGCAAAGTGAATCGCGCCCGCTAATTGCATGTCAGAGCCACCAAATGCATCGATGTTGCTCGCTTCCATCGTGAAAGTTGCGACGATCCGTTTCCCCGAATCATCCGACAGATGCATCAATATCCATCTTACCGGAACCCCCTCTGCCGAGCCATTGGCAACGACGCGAAGGACTCGTATCCCGGCCGCAGTGACCTGCTCGTCCGATTCGACCAATTCCACCAACTGTTCGCCCAGAATGGTTTTGACGTCGGATTCGAAGGCTATAAGTGATCCCTGCGGATCGTCAACAAGCTGTGATCGTGGTCGGATATCGCACTGGCCAATACTTCGGTCGTTGGCAACCATTCGCATCATGGCGGCGTTGGGTTGGTCTCTCATCATCCGCCAGCGTCGATCCATCAGAACGCTGAAGCCCAGTTTCTCGCTAGTCAAAGAAACGTACAGACGACTCGCGGGAACCGGGTCAAGAAGGTTGATTTTCCTGGCAGCAGTAGGCAACGCGATCGTTGACCGAAGCGGTTGGCGGAGCATTTTGATAGTCGCAGCTACATCAAATCCCGGCTCCGCTCGTCCAATTTCGCGAGTCTCCTGCAAGGCTATCGCAAGCCATGTACAACATGCCGACTTGCGGTCGAAAGTGAGTTTTCCCACCGTGCGGATGGCGGTTGGGACGCCGTCAACTGATCCGTCGACTGTACCTCGCAACTGTATTTTTACGTCATCATCACTGAGAGAGACTACCTCGGCCTCAATATCGCTGGCCATGATGGCGGTCAGGTTAAGAACCGACGTGAGGGAATGGGCGGACGGCTTGTATCTTGAGCCCACTCGGACTCTTTCCGCTGGCAGCAATTGGTCAATTGCCATGCTCGATATAGGGACTCGTAACAACTCCAATTCATCGCGTTCAAAGAAATCCTCGACGCCATAGATCTCATCTGAAAGCAAATCATGCCGGACGATTGTGTCCCGCACTGAATCTCTCAACTGCACCGAGTGCGAATTTCGGTTGAGTGTGCTATCCGCTTTTGCGCGATGGTAATAGCGTTCGGCTGCGCGAATGTTTGACCTCGCGTCAGGCCGCTGCAGATCTGACGCATTTGCCAGATGAAAACGTTCTTCGTAGTCAAATAGTGCCTTGCTTTCGATGGGTAACTTCAATACCGGTTTGCGAGAGGCAAGAGGGTTGCTCGGGATGTTGACATTACCTTTCATCTCCACGTCCATCCGGACCCGGAACAGATTCTGCTTGCCGGCCCGCAGCAGTAAATCAGGTTCCAGAGCGCTCACATCTCCCAGAGTTGACACGCCCAGCACGGATGTCGCAGCAAAGAGGAACTGGCGTCGATCGAGCATTGGAGAAAGGTTGAATTGCAGCATTTTGAGGATGGCCAAGTTCAATCAGAGAATTCCGGCGCAATCCGGATCTAAGTATCCATTCCTGAAGATCGACCCGCTAACGATGGTGATTCAGGAGAATCTGGTCAGAAAGACCATGACTCCCTAAGCCCTGCTCTGAGCTTGACAATTGTGTCTGCCAAATCGACAAAGTAGGTTTTAATGCGCCGGCTGTCGCAAAATAAGACGTGATGGAGTGCAAAGTGTCGGAAAAAGTTACAAACATGGTGGACATTTCGCCTTGGCTTACCCTAGCCTCTGGTTATCACAAAATGAGTTAACTCTATAAATACAAACACCTTACCGCAATTCAGGGGAATAATCCTGCTGTTTGGGTCATGGTTTGGCCCAATATTTCCTAGAGGTATTCGTTAGTCAGTTGGTTCCTTGACAAACTTTTCAAAGCCAAGGTTGGATTCAGAACAGCGAATGAGGAAGCGAGCATGCGACCGCAATGCTGTGAATTCAATGTTTTTGTGAACTTTAAGAGAAATCATCAGTCTTAGTTGTGGGATGCGGAGCCTGTTCTTACGCGTACCATTGAAGAAGCTGGCGGCAAGGATCCGTCGGCTGACCTTGGGTTTGTGTCCAATCTGGAAGTGTCGGTATCGCGACACCTTGAGAGAGGTCAGGGATTCAAGGAAACCCATGGACATCGTCCTAAGGATTGGGCGATCCCCGGGCAACATTAGCACATGGTCGAGCGATCCGCCGGGGTCGCAGGGAAAGAGTGGTCGACTGCTGTGCAAACGCTGGGAGAGACGGAGATGCACGAAGATTACCGAGACGAAAAAATCAAGGAACTACGCGATCAATTGACTCGCTTTGCACCCAAAGCGAAGAAGGTTGAACAGGCTGCGTTAGCCGAAAAGCTGTATGGTGAAATCGAATCAGATCGCTCCTATGCGTTCGACTACTGCTGCTTCCGGGTCACTAACTATCGGCCGGAATCACCTAGTCGCCACAGCATTGCTGCAGCGGATCTTAAGCATGATGTACGCCTGCTGATCGAGGATCTCAGCGACTCAGCAGACATCGTGATCAACGAATTCATGGAACCGGTTCACACAGTTGATGAACTCAGCAAGATGTTCAATGTCTCCACGAAAACGATCAGTCGTTGGCGTGATGCAGGGCTGGTGAGCCGCCGAATGCTGTTTGGCGGCAGAAAACGGGTTGGGTTCCTGCATAGCAGTGTCGAGCAGTTTGTTTCCAACAACCGGGACAAGATTAAGCGGGGCGAACGCTTCAGCCAGCTGAGTGAAGATGAGAAGTCAGAGATGATAGAGAGGGCCCGACAACTTGTTGAAGGCGGTGCCAGTCTCTCTGAGGTGACTCGGCAACTGTCCGAGCACATGAAACGCAGTCCCGAAACAATCCGCTACACCCTCAAGAATTTCGACGCTGACCACCAGTCTTTGGCGATCTTTCCCAACCATCGGGGTGCATTGACTGGAGACGACAAGCGATCGATTTTCAAGCTCTACACACACGGTGCTACTGTTGCCCAGCTGTGCAAGCGTTTCAAGCGAACGCGAACCAGTATTCAACGGATCCTGCTTGATATGCGGCTAGAGCAAGTCGGAGAACTTCCACTTGATTACATCTACAACGAAGATTTTGAGTCGGTAGATCGCGAAGCAGAATACCTCGGGCCAGTTCCCCAACCGGCAACGGCACCGCGCAAGGTTCGCGTTCCAGCCGGGTTGCCAAGCTACCTGGCTGCTCTTTACGACGTTGCTCTGTTGACGCGAGAGCAGGAGTATCATTTGTTTCGGAAAATGAGCTATCTGAAGCATTCTGCGAGCCGTCTTCGCGAGAGTCTTCACGAGTCCGAAGGTAGCAAGACTGCGATCATGGACCGGATTGATGATCTGTATGAAGCGGCAGTTCTGGTAAAGAACCGGATTGTGCAAAGCAACCTTCGTTTGGTCGTTTCGATCGCCAAGCGGCACGTTGCAAGTACCGACGACTTTTTCTCTCTCGTGAGTGACGGCAACATGTCTCTCATTCGCGCGGTGGAAAAGTTTGATTATTCACGCGGCAACAAGTTCAGCACTTATGCTTCATGGGCAATCATGAAAAACTTTGCTCGGACGATTCCAAGTGAGTTCAAACATCGCGACCGATTCCGTACTACCACCGAAGAGTTGTTTGTCGCCTGTCAGGATGAACGTCTTGATCCTTATGTTGAGGAGACAGTTCAGCGATCACGGCAGCGTGAGTTGTCGAAAATTTTGAACCGACTGGATGAGCGTGAGCAGAAAATCATCACTGCCCGTTTCGGCCTCGGGCGTGGCAAGGAGCCACTGACGCTGAAGCAGGTAGGTGAAGAATTGGGAGTGACTAAGGAACGCATCCGGCAATTGGAGGCCCGGGCACTGTCGAAGCTTCGGGACGCTGCTGACGAGGCCAATATTGACGTCGAATTGGGGTCCTGATCGTCGCGCTGCTGATACTGCCCGTCTCCATTCGGGATTTTTTCGAAAGCCACGCCGTAAAGGCGTGGCTTTTAGTCTTGAATGGGGCAACCCAACAAAAACTCATTTCCCTTAGGTTGATTGCTTGTCATACTGGCTAGCATGTCTGAAATCGAGCTTGGTCAAAAACAATCTGTCGAACTTCTTTCCCCTGCCGGTGATTGGGAATGTGCACGCGCGGCCATTGAAAATGGAGCAGATGCGATCTACTTCGGGTTGGATTGTGGGTTCAATGCAAGGCATCGGGCCAAAAATTTCGGGCTGACTGACTTGCCCGACATCGGTCGATTGCTGCGTTCCCGTGGGGTGCGAGGCTACGTCACCATGAATACGCTTGTATTCCCCGAGGAAATGTCGCCTCTTGTTGATGTTGTTGAACAGATCGCTCTGGCTGGCATCGATGCAGTTCTTGTTCAGGACTTTGGTGTTGCGAGGTTGGTTCAGGCTGTCTGCCCTGATCTCGAAATCCATGCCTCGACGCAGATGAGCCTGACTAGTGCGGAAACGATTCGCGTTGCTAAAGATCTGAATCTGGCCCGAGTCGTACTGGCAAGGGAACTGTCGGTGGATGAAATTCGAAAAATCGCTGCGGCCACCGAGATGCCACTGGAAGTGTTCATTCATGGAGCACTCTGTGTAGCCTATTCCGGCCAATGCCTGACCAGTGAGTCACTGGGTGGACGGAGTGCGAATCGCGGCCAGTGTGCGCAAGCATGTCGACTTCCGTACGAACTGATTTGTGATGGGGAACAGCGTGACTTGGACGATGTGCGTTATCTGCTGAGTCCACAGGACCTGGCGGGGTACGCAGCGATCAATGATCTGGTTGATGCCGGTGTCCGGTCTTTGAAAATTGAGGGGCGTCTGAAGACTCCCGAATACGTGGCAAACATTACCCGTAAATACCGCCAGGCTCTTGATCAGGCTTGCGCCAATCAGGTCGTTGAGATTAGCTCGGAAGCGAAGCGAGAAATGGAGCTTTCTTTCTCGAGAGGCTTTTCACCCGGTTGGTTGGAAGGCAACGACCACAAGCGTCTGGTCCCTGGGATCCATTCGGCGAAACGCGGCATTGAACTTGGGCGGGTCCGCTGTATCGAGGGGCAGCGATTGCAAGTCCTCTTGGCGGCGCCGGTGGCACTTGGAGACGGTCTTGCCATTGGCTGCACGTCGATTGATGGTGCTGAGCAGCAACAGGGTGGCAGGATCTACTCGCTGACCGATTCAAGGGGAAGAAAATGCTCGGAAATCGACGAGTCACAGGTAGCGTGGATCGGATTTGGACGCGGCGAAATCGAGTGGCAGGCGGTCCAGCCTGGTGATGGCGTTTTCAAAAATGACGATCCCAAGCTGAATCGCCGCCTGAGAAAGACATTTACATCGGATGACCCGGTGAATCGGCAACCCATTCGATTTGAGGTGCAGGCGATAGTCGGGCAACCGTTGTTGTTGACGGCCAGCATCCGCAACGGAATGCAGGTCGAAGTGACAGGTGAAGTGCCTCTTGATGTTGCCCGGACCCGCCCGATTGAATTGTCGGTCTTGCAGGAAAAATTGGGTCGTCTGGGTGGTACAAGTTTTGAACTGGGTGAGTTGGTAGCGAGGATCGAAGGGGATCCCATGGTTCCCATGGCGATGTTGAATCAGATGCGTCGAACTGTCGTGGAAAAAATGGATTTGTTGGTTGCAGAACCGCCACAACGCGACGTTGTACCAGCCCGCGGTCGTGCATTGCTGGCCCCGATTACTGAGGATGATCCAAACGTTCCCGTGGGCAAGTTGGCGGTACTGTGTCGTACGTTGGAGCAGTTGCAGGTTGTCTGCGAGACGGGAGTCGACTTGGCTTATGCGGATTTGCATGACGTGCGAAATTATCGCGAAGCGGTCTCGATCGCCCGTCACCATGGAGTTGAGATAGGTCTGGCTTCGGTGCGGATGCAAAAACCGGGAGAGACAGGTTTGTTGCGAGTGCTGGAACGCCACTCGCCTGACTTGATCTTGGCCCGCAACCTCGCCGCTCTCCATCACTTCAGCGAGGTGGGAATTGAAACCATTGCGGATTTCTCGTTGAATGTTTCCAATCACCGCGCCGCTGAATGGGTTCGCAGTCTTGGTGCGTCACGTGTCACGGCTTCCTATGATTTGAATCGGGAACAATTAGTGGGGCTGATTGAGTCGTTGCCGTCTTCCTGGATAGAGACGGTGATACATCAGCATATGCCGATGTTCCACATGGAGCACTGTGTTTATTGCAGTGTTTTGTCACCCGGAACCAACAAGACGAATTGCGGACGACCGTGTGATGTCCATGTGGTCGCGCTGCGTGATCGGGTGGGAGCTGAACACACATTGCAGGCTGATGTCGCCTGTCGCAACACGCTGTACAACGCGACTCCGCAAAGCGGCGCAGAACTCGTTTGTGACCTTATGCAAAGAGGTGTCCAGTGGTTTCGCCTCGAGTTACTGGAAGAACAGCCCAGTCAGGTACGCAAAATCATGGGTCTGTACGGCAAGCTGCTGAAGCGGCAAGTAACGGGGCAGCAGGTGTGGAGTGAGTTGCAGGCAGCAAATCGTGTGGGGGTGACCCGCGGCACTTTGGAATCAAAGCGGAATCCACTTGCCATTTTATGATGCCCGCGTCACATGCCCGACCGATCGAACTCGAGCAGTTCATGACTGATGCACCGCGTGGCCGTCAACCAACATTGACATTACTATCTGTCGCCAATCCGTGAGTTGTTTTCTGAGGACAGTCAGTTTTCAGCGTTTCTATTCTGGGTGCGGGTTTTGAAGTATTTCTCAGCCGCTGGGTGTAAACGGAGTTCTGTCCACTGGCTGGCGTCCTTCAGCGATATGCGACTTCCACTCTCAGTTTGCTGATACCAGGCATTCAGAACGGCTGTGATCAGTTCATCGGACGTATCTTGTCTCGCCATCAGAATGGCGGTTGTGGCGAGTGTTTGTATGGCACTTGGCTTGGGGTTATTCGACAGCTCGTCACGGAGCGGGTATCGGTCAAATACGTGAATGGCTTTTTTGGGATTGATTTGCAGCAGTCGCCATCGCCCATCATCCTTGAGTTGCGTGAGGATGGGGCTGCCTTGACCAACGCACAAAATGGCTGCCTCTGGTGGATTGGGAGAAAGCAGTTGTGTCCAATTGCCTGAGACCTTGATCATGTTTCCGAAGGAGTTTGGCAGCACGGTCAGCAGCAAGTCGACACAGGCTCTTGATCCGCTTCCGGGGGTCCCCAGTAAGACTTTGCGCCCGTCGAAGTCTTCGATTGACTCAATGCCCGAATCCTTAAGCGCCAAGGCATAGATGGGTTCGTAATACAGAGGTGCTACATGTGTCAGTCGTTCATCAGCAGGGATCGAGATGGCTTGCATCAGCGCTAGATCAACGTCTGCATCGAGTAGTAACTCCGAGTTTTGCTCTGACCCCAGCGATTTCATTACCTTGCATGTGACGCCCGGCTGATTCTGCTCGATGTGCTGTGAGAGCAGGTTGGAAACTTCGTTATAACGCCCGCCTTCGACGCCACCTGCGATTAACACAGAAGATGGCATCGCATCGGGCCAGTGTTGGATTCCGATATGAAGCAAGACAGCTAACAAAGGAGTCAGCAGTAGCCCCAACAGCATGGCTGCCTGAAAGCGACGATGGGTAGACGAGGAATGCAGGATTCGGCGACCGGTCAGAGCACCGACGATGGGGACCCCTTCGAACCAATGCCACGCTTTCAAAATTTGGGAACGTGGTCTGGCTTCGATGTGACGATCTTCGATGAAAGCATCAAGCTCATCTGCAAGTTTTTCAGCCGATCCGTAACGCTTGGCCGGGTTCTTTTCAAGGCATTTGGCGACGATCGTTTCGAGATCAACTGGTACTTCGGAGCGAAGCGAGCGAACGGGGGGTGCCGGTTGGTGAACGACCTGCAGCAGTGTTTGCACAACCGTATCGGCGAGAATCGGGGGTCGCCCGGTAAGACATGCAAAAAGAATCGCACCGAGAGCGTATACATCGCTTTCAGTACAGACGCGATCGCTGTGACCGCCAGCCTGTTCCGGAGCCATGTAATGGGGTGTACCGATGGCAGCACCACTCCCTGTGACACTGCTGTCGGAATCCATTTGCTTTGCCAAGCCAAAGTCAGTGACGTGGACTTGGTCGTATTCATCGATCAGTACGTTGGCCGGTTTCAGATCACGGTGCAAAACGTCCTTCTGATGAGCATGGTGGATTGCCCTCGCGACGTCGCGTACGTACCTCGCCGCCTCTTTTGGTGCCAGCAAGCCACAATTGATTTTTTTTTGCAGATCGGTTCCCGGGATATACTCCATCGAAAAGAAATGATGCCCAGCGCGACGGCCAAACTGATGGACCCCGACAATTCCGCGATGACGCAGTCTCGCGGCTGCTTGTGCCTCTATATAGAAACGTCGGACTTCACTCTCGTCAGCGAGTATCCCACTGCGAATCATCTTGATCGCGACATGTCGATCCAATTCATGTTGTTTTGCCAGATAGACAACGCCCATCCCGCCTCGACCGATTTCTTCCAACAGGATGTAGTCGCCAAGATCGTAGGGAAGGCGTGGCCCGTGGTCGTTTGCGGCGCGATGTGCCATTGGCAACGTGATGTCAGGATCTGCATCGCTATCCCCCTTGGCCGCTGCGAGACGGATCGTCTCCGCGTTTGGCAATTGGATTCTGAGATCAACAGCAGAGGAGGTTCCCGGTGCACGGCCTCTGAGGGTTACCTGATCTAGAATGTCCGCGGCTTCGATCAATTCTTTCAGATCATCCGCCAAGTCAGGAAAAAGCTTCAGGAAATCTTCCCGGCTGCCCAATTCACCAGTGTCACACATTCGCAGATAATCGGCGAAAGCTTCGTCGAGAGGATTATTTGTGCGTGGTGATTTGGACATGTAAAAGTTTGATGGTGTAATCTTCAAATTGATGGATCCTCATTTGCTTCAGGCTGCGAAACGGCCTGTTGTGGGCGCGCAAGGATGAGCCACCAGTCTAGATGCTGTTGAGGGACCAAAAATGGATTGCGGAGCGAAATCCTAGATCCAAGGGCAGTCGTCGCTGTTGAGAATCGTTCGAAGCTTTTGGAGGCCTCGCTTCAGTAAACCCGCAACGGCGGTGTCAGGTTTCCCCATTCGCTCTACGATTTCTGAAAGCGGCAGTCCCTCCATGTAGCGGAGCCGAATGGCTTCGGCCTGTGTTTCCGGGAGTTGGTGGAGGGCTTCCAGGAGGGCGACCACCGCTTCAGACCGGATCACGACACCACTGGGGCTCGTCTTGCTTCCCGGCAGTTGTTGGATCCAGCCACCGGCATTCGATTCCTGCCCGGGGGCAGGTGAGGTATCCACTTCACGGCGAATGGACCGTTTTTGAGTCGTTACATGGCGGGTTACCGCCGTTGCAACATTGTTTTTCAGTATGCCACGCAGCCAGCCAGCGAATTCTGCGGGCGATGTGCCACGAAAAGCCGTAAGATCCCGTTTTGCCTCCAGATAGGTCAACTGGACGATATCCGCAGCATCGATGCGTCTGCGTAGACGATCAGAGAGATACCGATGGGCCAGCATCAGGAGAAACCCCCGATATTGCTCGAGCAGCCTGCCTAACGCCTCGTTGTCGCCTCCTTTGGAAGCAATTACCAATTCGGTTGTTGACATCTGCCCATCCACGCTGGCTTTTTCCTTCTTCATTGCGAAAACGATGAGTGTATTGACTAATGCCGCCAAGTTACACTCTACTCGATTCGCCGAGCTTTATCAGTCAACCGTGGTACATGAAAAATACCCGACGCGAGGTAAAGGGAGGCGAAGGCAGGGTATGGTGATCCCCCGATAGGCGGAATCTACTTTTCGACAGGATGGACTGATGAAACAACACACCGTAAAAAAATCGCAAATCAACTTCTTGGCCTGGTGTGGCCTTGGATTGACGATTCCCTGCTTGAGCCTGTTCGCAGGTTGTGGCAGTTCGAGTACGAATACCCCTGTGGAACCGTCAGTGTCGGCAATTGTGCCCGCAACGCCTCCCGCAGCGGATACAACTTCGCCTCGGACAGAGGTCGATGCGAGCGACTCGGATCCTCAGGTACCGCCCGGCACGCTCGAATTACCCGCTGACTTCGATCCGACCCAGTCGCCTTCTGAGAGTGATCGCGGCCCAGATAAATCAGGTGGAATCGAACTGCCGGCTGATGTTGAAATACCAGCTGAGTCATCCGGCACTGAGTCATCATCATCCGAATCCTGCCCACAAGTTAAATACGCAACATGGGATGAGATTAACCAAGTTGCCAAATCGACGGGCCGTATCACGGTGGTCGATCTCTGGTCTCTTTCCTGTGAACCATGCTTGAAAGAGTTTCCAGGGCTCGTCGAGTTGCATCGAACCATGGGTGAGTCGGTTCAGTGCATCGCCGTCGATATCGACTATGACGGTCGAAAAAACCGGCCACCAGATTATTACCAGGAACGCGTCACTGCGTTTCTCGGCAGCGTCAAGGCATCAGGATTTCCTGCTTACATCAGTTCGACACCGAGTGACGATGTTTTCGCTATCACCAAACTTATTTCGATCCCCGCAGTTTTGATCTACGATGCCAAGGGTGAAGTGGTCAAGGTCTTCGTTGATGCCGGTGACTCAACCGGTTTCACCTATGAAAAAGACGTTGTGCCCTTTCTGAAAAGTTTGGCCGGCTGAATGGACCACCTGATGGTCGGAGGTACGTTGGTTAATCAGCGACAAGCATCGAGCAAATAACGCTCAATGATTCGGCTGGTTTTTGCGACATCATGACGTTCCGAGATCAGTCGCGTAGCAGACCTGACCCGCGCTAAGGCTGAGACCGGGTCTGCCGCAAACGATCGAATTGCTGCTGCAAGTGATTCGGCATTCCCGGGTTCTGCCCATAGAATTGTGGGCTCTTCTCGTTCGAGTTCGACGGTGCCACCGGCTCGGGTAGCGATGACCGGTATCTTCAAGGCCATTGCTTCAAGCACGACGTTGGGCATGCCCTCAAAATGGGATGGCAGGACGAGCGCATCAGCACTGGTGATGCTGGGGACCACATCCGATAGTGACCCAAGGAATGCAACCGAATGGGGAGGCTGAATGTTCTTGGCTTGAACTTCCAGTTCGTGTCGCAGCGGTCCATCTCCAACGAATCGGATGTGCATGGGTGGCTGTGATTCGGACCAATTTGTCTGAGCGAGCGAGACTGCGGAGATCAAGTCATGGTGACCTTTTTCATGTGTCATACGACCCACGCATACCAACGTCAGCATTGCATCTGAATTTTTTTTAGGCGGCCCGGCCCCAGTTTGCTGTAATGCACCACAGTCCACAGGATTCGGAACGACATCCACCGCGTCGGAGGGTAGGCCATAAAAGTTTTTTGCTGAGTCCGCTGCGATTTGGCTGACGGCAAGGACCTGATGCGACTGATAGTATGCTTTTGCAAGTCGCTGTTGCTTCATTCGCACAAAACGTTTTTCGACCAACGGCAGCGCCAATTCGGGTGGACTGACGATCGTAGAAACCCGGGGAACCTTTCGTCGTTGACTTGCTGGACCTGCGATCATGGTCATGTGAAAAGTTCGATCATAGATCACGTCGATCGATTCATCGCTGAGTAATTTTGCCAAGTGCCGAACTTGCTGCCGCATCACTCCGCCAGGCAGGTAGACCATTGGTTCCTGACGCACATCTTCGAAGGAGTGAATCGACACATCTTTTGGGACCTGGGCCATTAAATCCCCAGCCCGTTCCATCACGTACAGGTGTGGTGTGAATAATGATCTGTCGAGGTGCTTTAGCAGCATCAGTGTTTGACGCTCGCTGCCACCGCCGCGCATCGAACTGATCATGAAAAGGACGCGGTGTGTCATGGGCGAAACTCGATATCGATCCAAACCATGCGGTGATCACTCGCATCGATCAAGTCTTGCCCACCATTTTTTTTACTCGGCCAGAATACGCCGGCATCGTTGAGGATGAACTCGCGGCTTGGAAGTGTGTAGTCGATTCGCATTTGACGGTTCTTGCCGAAACTGGCTGTGGCCCGTGATTCGCTGGTTCCGGTGAGTTCCGAGGCAGCGGCACTTGCTGGCTTGGGATCCTGCAGTTGTTCGTGACGCAGCAAATCTTGAATGGCGGCACGGCGACTGTCTCCTGTCTCAGGATCAGAATTCAGGTCGCCAGCAATGACAAACAACGAATGGTCGGCCAAACCGCCTCTGTTTCCATCGTCATCCACCAGATGAGTTGCCCTTGGTCCTTGGAGATAGTCGGTCCAAAACCGAATCTCATCATGATTTCGGCATCCATTGTGGTCGTCCGCACCATCAAAGACTGGTGGCGTGGGGTGACTGGCGAGTAGATGCACGACTTGCTGACCCACTTGAATCGGAACATCGATGTGGTTCTTGCTGGACAGTCGCAATTGATTCCAGACTTCATCGGTGTAATACGATTTTCCAGTTCCTGGATCTGTGGGACGCAGCGCATCTGGGAGTTGGGACCAACGATATTTTTGAAACGTGCGAATTTTCGACTCGAGGATCGGAAAGCGGCTATAAACCGCCATGGCATATTGGCCGGGGTAAACACCATATCCCCAGGCGTCATTTGGGTCGGTAGTACTTCCGTTGCTGTCAATATCCAACGCACTAGGTTGACCAGTGTTGCTGGGCACTGCATAGCGATAAGGATATTCGATGGCTGCGCGGCCGCGTTGGCCGACGTTCAAGTAGTCTTTGCCGAACAGTTTGACGACCAGTCCCTTTTCGTCGTAGTCAATTTCATTGACCAACAGAATGTCTGGACGAATGGTCTGAACAATTGCCGCGATTTTGTGGGCCTGCGGATTCTTGCCACCACGCAGTCGGCTCACCAACTGACCGGATTGATTACCGTAAAGAGCCGCATTGAAGGTCGCGACCCGGATCGTTTTGCTGGCTGGATTGTTTCCATCCGGGGTGGAGTTTTGAGCGAGCAAGATCGGGCAACCCAGGGACAGAAAGGAGGCAGCGATCAGGTGGAATCGCTTGAAAAAAGCTGTCATGAATGGTCTAAATGCATAGGGGATTGTCGGAGTGAGACAAACCATCGAAAGTTGAGCGGAGCAACTCTCAACAGAAATTCCACTCTAAGTGTATCACTGATGATTAATCTGGTTTCACTTCCGTCGTATGAATTGCATCGATATCTGGGTGCTCGGCAGGTATCCGACTCCAGAGTGCAATTCTGTATCTGGTCACCAACCGTGGACTGTGTTCGTATCCATGTGGATGGCATTGATGAATCAGTCGTGTTGAGTAAGCAGGATAGCGGTTACCACGTGGGCGAGATCGATAATGTTCGGTTGGGGGATCGATACTACTGCTCTTTCGACGGTGGACCAAAACGGCCAGATCCGGCTTCACGCTACCAGCCAGAGGGGGTTCATGGACCAAGTCAGGTCGTATCTCGGGACTTTGAGTGGACCGATGGCGAGTGGCAGGGAGTGCCCCGCGAATTGTTGGTGATTTACGAACTGCATCTTGGTGCCTTCACTGAGGCTGGGACTTTTCTCGCTGCCATTGCCAGATTGGACGAGTTGCTTGATCTAGGTGTGACGGCCATTGAACTGATGCCTGTCGCTGACTGTGCAGGACGATGGAATTGGGGCTACGACGGAGTTTGTTTATTCGCCCCCAATCGCAACTATGGAACGCCTGATGACTTGAGGCTTCTTGTGGATACGGCCCACAGCAAAGGTTTGGCAGTGATTTTGGATGTGGTCTACAACCATTTGGGGCCGGAGGGGAATTATCTTGGCGAGTCTGGCCCTTATCTTTCATCCCATCACAACACAGTCTGGGGTGCGGCCCCAAATTTTGATGACACCAATCACGGACGTGAACTGCGCCGGTTCTTCATTGCCAACGCAGTTCACTGGTTGGATGAATATCACTTTGATGGCCTGCGAGTTGATGCGATCCACTGCATGCTGGATGAGAGCGAAACTCATGTGGTGACGGAAATGAGCCACGCTGTCAGCCAGTGGTCCGCCATTACGCAACGCCCGACAACGCTGATTGCAGAGACAAATGTCTATGATCCTGACATGCTGGAACCTCTGTGCGAGGGTGGTTCAGATTTTGACGGACAATGGTGCGATGACTTTCTGCACAGCGTGTTCGCAGTGGTAAGACCCGGTGAGCAACTGTGCCATCGGCAGTACATGCCTGGTACCGATCTCGAGCAAACCCTTCAATGGGGATACATCCATGAAGGTACCCTTCGTGGGGAACGTGGACGGTGCAAGCCAACAATGCCGGTGGATACTCGAGGGCTGATCTATTCCATTCAGCATCATGATTTTGTAGGAAATCACCCACTGGGACAACGTTTGCATCAATTGACATCGCCTGAAACCCAGCGAGCAGCGTCAGCATTGCTGTTGCTGACCCCTGCCATTCCGATGCTGTTCATGGGCGAAGAATTTTGCTGTGACAATCCGTTTCAGTTCTTTGTTGATTTCGGAGACCAGCACTTACGTGATGCTGTTGTTAAAGGCCGACAGCGGGAGTATCCCCAGCACGACTGGTCTGGGGGCATACTGCCTACGGACGCTGCAGCTTTCCATGACTCAAAGATCGGATCCGCTTTGAACGGTGATCAAGTGATGAGGATGTGGTACAAGGATTTGTTGTCCTATCGGAAACGCTGGATCAATGACGGTGTGCTGGGACAACAGCAGATGACCGTGGACAGTTGTTGTGCAGACGGTCTCTATATCGTTCGCTATCTTGGTTCCAGTGAACTTGTAACCGTGGCAGTTCGATTGTCGGAATTACCCAGCGAAACGGGGATTCGAGAGTTTGTGGCAGGTGGGCAATTGTTGCTTGATTCCTGTCCCAACAGTTCCGCCTCCAATCAATTACTGCCGAATCATGCCAAAGTTTTCCTGCAGAAATTGCCCTGAAACCGAGATCTTAGAAACCGA
>JAPKCI010000506.1 GCA_028823035.1 Rubripirellula sp. | reverse complement strand
TTAGCAAAGAGTCGATTAATGGCATGCGCTTCGTCTGCTCGGTCTGCCGGCACATTGTGCTGAAAATGAGTGCTGACGAATCGTATCGTTTGCCCCTCAGGGTTGCGAACCGTGACTGCGATGGCACCACGAGGATACGTGGTCTTTTCGGCGGTGCTCTCAGTGTACGGAAGCGGATGGATCTGCACGTCGAGAATGTCAAAGCGAGTCAGGACGGCGTTGCCGAACAAGCCACCTTCATAGTGTTGCGTCGGTCCATAACGAACAGACATGCCAGTTAAATCAGCCAGTCGCTGAGCCTCGTGAACCCGGCCAGATCGTTTGACGCCGACGTCAACCTCTTGCAGAGCGACAAGGTCCGGCTTTGTTTTTTGAATGACTTTGGCCAATCGGTCGATGTCGTAGTTTCCATCGGTGCCCTGTCCATAATGAATGTTGTAACAAAGAACACGAATCGGTTGGCCAGCAGCGCAGTTCGTAACGGCCATCATTTGCAGGATGACCAGGACGCAGACAGGTACTCTTGTTTGAGTGGTTTTTGTGATTGGCATGTGTATGGCTCGGAGCATGTGAGGGAGCGGCTTGAGTACGCACACAGAATGGTCATGGCTGGAAGCGAGGTTCCAGTCTATCGACTTGATAGATACGTGCATGGATTGACGGTCGCTGGATCCTATACATCGCCCCCAATTCGCTTCCCAGCACTCGCTCGGATGTGGTGAAAACAACGGCGCACCAACAAAAAGCAATCCGATATGATGCGTAGCAGGGTTTAAGGCGGGGAACACCCTGAGCTTGATCCAATCACCTGTCGATATTTACGGAGGAAAACCTTTTCGTTAGTCGCGAAATGTTCCCCCGCCAGGCATCACTGGCAGCCGATAGCTTCTGATTATCCCGGCAGAACTTGTGTTCGTGAGTTCGTGTTGTTTTGACCGACCCGCAGAGGTGAGGCATTGAGCGCAGAGCTGCTGCCTTTCAATTCAGTCCGCCTTTGCTCATTTGGAATGTTGTGGCGAGTAGTCGTCATCGCAATTGGAAGTAGCGGCAATGTCCCTACCTCCTTTTTGGGGGGGGGGCAGGACTCTCACTTGCGTCTGCCCCTGTTCCAGCGACCATGATGATGCTTGTCAGATGCGGCGGGTTCGCTGTCATCATTGCCCGCGGCTCGGCCCTTCCCTGTCGCGAATGGCTGCTAAAACTACAGATATCGAGAGTATCTGATGAAAGGCAGCGAAAACTGGTTTGTCAGCTACGATTGACTCTTGTTGATAATACGATGTCGAGACTAAAGTCTGGGTGTCAATGAACTTTCAATAATTTGGAGTGGTACGCATGAAAATACATGCAGTGATTTTACAAATTTCGTTGCTTGGATTGGTTGGATGCACTGGGCAGAGCACGCCTGTGGCCAGTTCGCCAAGCCAACCCGAACCTGCCGCAACGGCTTTGGTGGATGACACCGGGATTGCCACTCTCGTGAGTCTCAAAGTACCGAATATGCACTGAGGCGGCTGTGCCGCCTCGGTCCGAGGCGATCTGTCCAAAATCCAAAGTGTTACCAACATCACCACGGATATCCCAGGAAGAATCTGCACGTTTCAGGTTTCTGATCCAAACGTTGACTTCAAAGCTGATCTAAAAAGGTTTGCAGAAACCAATACACACTTAGCTAATTACACGATCCAGTAGACGTCGAGTAATTCTGCAACCAGTTTTGGCTAACCATCGAACGCCCGCAGGTGAATGCTTGCGGGCGGTTTTCGTTTAAGTGTTGGCCTCGGGTGAGAACTCTGCCTATCAAGCCCGCAAAGTGCGAGCGCCGCTCGCTTTCGGGAAGGCACGCTAAGATGACTTCGTTCCGGAAGTTGGTCTGCCTGTTTTGATCGCCCCGCGATGTTAGTTGTCCGGTCCAGTGAGATTTTCGTCGTCGTGTTACCTTTGGCAGAACCAGGGGGAAACACATCAGGCACGGGCGTTGAACCCAAAGGTGGTACGGGCGTTGAACCCAAAGGTGGTA
>JAPKCI010000236.1 GCA_028823035.1 Rubripirellula sp. | reverse complement strand
CGTAGCAACTGGAACTCGGACGTAGCAACTGGAACTCGGACGTAGCAACTGGAACTCGGACGTAGCAACTGGAACCCTGTCGTAGCAACTGGAACCCTGTCGTAGCAACTGGAACTCGGACGCTGTGCTACCGCTCGCTGTGCTATCGCTGCAACTCATTTGGACCAAAATCCGCAACCTTGAATTGGCTCAGTTTTGCCCCCATGTGGTACCACGCTGACACCAGATTTTCAAATCACGGGCAATCATGCAGCGTCCAGTCGTAAACCGAACAGGTTATCCACACGCTAAATATTCTCCAACTGCATTGATCGGACCCGTTATTTGCGTAACTGAACACAAAAACCTCTCCACGACTTCACCTAAGCAGGGCCCTTTGGGTAGCGTACTGTACTCCAAAATTGATGCCCTACTCCCGTGATGGACGCACATGACCCCCGACGACAGCTACGAAGTCCCTTTTCAGACGGACGACGAAACCCAAGCGAGTAACGATCTACCCACAGACGATACGTCTCAGGGATCCGATTCAGAGAGCTTGCCGCATCCTGACGATGTGGCCGAAGCTGAAGCTGCTCAGCAAGCGTGGAATGAAACGGAGTCGACAACGAACTCAGAAGAAGACGAACAGCTTGCCGAACTAGCTCAACCATTTGTTGGCCTTTGGAACAGCTTGATCAGCACAACGAACTGGGAGAAAGGTCGAATCATCAGTCAGTGGCGTGAGGCTTTGATAGAATCGGGAGTTGACGCCCATCAGTATTCTGACGAAGCGTGGGTTCGTCGTGTTGGTGGTGTAACCGCTCCGCACGTGGGTCGCTTGCGTCGAGTTCACGATCGCTTCTCGTCGACCTACGAAACGTACTCAGGACTTTACTGGAGCCACTTCCTGTCCGCTTTGGATTGGGACGACGCCCCTATGTGGCTTGAGGGTGCTTCGCGTGAATCGTGGAGCGTCTCCCAAATGCGTGATCAACGCTGGCAGGCCGAGGGTGCCGTCGAATCAAAACGCCCGACCAACAGCGAGATCATTGACGTCGATACCGACGAAGATGTCGTCCTTCCCGCTCAGGGTGGTGGCCGCACCAAAGAGTACGGCGATGACTCGGGAGTTGCGTCAGGCCCCCTGCACGAAGATCCGGACTTCGGGGAAGGCGAAGAGTTGACTTCTCTGGCACGTGGAGAATCGGTGGCCGCTAACGCATCTTCCAGTGCAGCGACCGACTCAGATCAGAATACCGAATCACTCATCCAGCCATTCGCAGGGCTACCCGAACTGCCCGATGACGTAGCAGATGCCTTCGAAGCACTAAAACTGGCAGTGCTTCGTCACAAAAGCACCGACTGGACCGAAACCGATGCCGAGAGCATTCAAAAGTATCTCGATGCGTTTTCAATCCTGATGCGTTAAAGCGAGCGGCAGAATAACTGTTCAACATCTGCCAAAACGCAACCACCTGACGAAGCTCAAGTGGCAGATCCGTGTCCCATCACAGTATGCAACAGGTCGTTCACTGCGAACGGCTTGGCTGCGGCAAATGACTCGCCCGCAGTACAACCCGCGGACGCCCCGGTGACAGTCGCAGCAGCTCTGACTCGTTCCAGAATCCCCGGCTTGTGCGAAAACTGGGTCTGGTAACACTCGATCGAGGCAATCTTTGTGTCAAGGGTGTCGCCCACATCAACGATGAGATGATGCGAGTTGGTCGCAATGACATCCGACTCAACAGCAAGCCGAAAGTGCAGATGACGCGAGATCGTATGCACCGGAAGACCTTCAAAGTGTTCATCCCACTTAGTCAATCGACTGTAGAAGATGGCTGCATCGGTGATCTGCATGGCCTGCCAATGATCGGGGGAAGCCATCGGTGTCTTATCGCCGAAACCGAGCACCAGCCGAGGACGCCACCGTCTGAACTGCCCTGCAAGGGCAACTCGTGACTCAAAACAATCGAATAGCCTTCGGTTGGGCAAATCGAGCTGAATCCGCTCCTGAACCCCCAGAACTCTTGCCGCCGACTCCGCTTCGGCCAACCGCACTTCCGGTCCAGGTGAATTGGGAGTGGGTTCCCCATCGGTCAGATCAATGATGCCAACGCGGTACCCCTGAGCGACCAGTTTTGCCAGCGTCCCTCCGCACGCAATCTCAACATCGTCGGGATGTGCTCCCACCGCAATCACGTCCAACGCTGGGGGCAGATCATGTTTAGTCAAATGCATCAATTCTGACTCGCAAAAACAACCAAAAAAACTGAAATCATACCGTACGCAAGCAGTCCCGAAACCAGTCTCCAACCGTTCGGAATTGCCAATCAGAGCAACCGGCGCAATCGTTACAGCCACATCTTTGCCCCCTCAGCTTCCGCCAATTTACCGAATAGAGCTAACCGGAACCCGCTGTCACGAATGCATTGAGACTATGGTTATTTGTGTGAGGGGAACGCATTTAACAGCCAGCACCACACCAAGATATGAAGCGTCCCCCCGTGCGAGGCGGGGTCGGTCCTCCGGGATCGGCCTCGCCTTTTTTTGCGCGCCTTTTATTGTGCTCCGTGAGTGCCGTACAGCCCATGGCAATACACTCAATATCTGACAGCCTGATCTGGACGGCGAACGTAGCCCTAGTCCTTCCCGTAATGCTCGACTTCCGGCCAGTAGATGTCCTCGAATGCATCATCCTCATGAAAATCTGGGCTGTTGTCCAAATCGTGACAAGTCATGCACTTGTCGCGTGCCTTGGAAAGCGGCAACTTCATCGAGTCCCGTAACTGCTGTCGAACCTCATCGGTGACACTCGATCCCTCTGCCTCGGCCGCCGCGTGGCTGGCCCCCGGCCCATGGCAGTTTTCACAACCATTGCCTGTCAAATGAGGCGTTTTTTCCAGCGACAGGTAACCCGACAAATACGGGTAATAATCTTGGGCATTCCAGCCCGTGACATGGCAACTAATGCACTCCGGATCGAAATGCCTTGCGACATCACCCCGTTCTGCCGGTGGGTGCACAATGTGTTCCGTGGCCTCGGCGTGAGGTGTCCCCTGCCAGATGTCATAGGCGGTTGTGTGGCATTTTCCGCACGCTTCGGTACCCACAAACTGTTCACCCGAGGAATGTCGGATCGGCTTCAGCCCAAGGCCCTCCAACCCAATGTCTTTCAGTTGGTCCTGATATTCTTTCATCAGTTGCCGCATCTCTGGGGCGTCTTCAAATTCGTGTGTCAGGGGAACTCTTGCGTACTTCAACGGCTCACCGGCATACAACCCCACCAAACCGGCGTACATCGCCTTGTTCCCGGTCACGACCATTTGTGTTTTTGTTCCCTCGATCTGCTCTGCCTGATAGGTCGGTTCACCACCACCACCCGCCACAATCATCAGGTCAAAACCTGGAACGGCTCGGGCTAGCTCGCGTGCGTCATCTTCCTTGCCAAAGAACATCAGCACCTTGAAATCAGGTGTCGACTCATTCAGTTCCGCGAGTACCTTCTGGGCTGAATCGACTGTAGGCTCAATGATCAGATCGCCACCAGCGTTTACTTCCAGTGACTTCTCATCGAGGACACTGGTGACCCCAATCTTCATACCGCCTTTCTCAACCACCTTGCTTTGCAACATCAGTGACGGGTCAATCACAACCACGTTTCCAGAGACGTACAGGGTTTCTTCCGGCGAATCTTCGGCAGCCGCCACCGCCAGCAATTCGCCAACACCAAGCCGCAGGTCATCTCGCCCAAAACCAACCGCGTCGTAACCCATGACCTTCAACGCCTTGACCGACTGCTGCAGTTTGACTTCAGCCTGACGCCCAAAGCGGCGGACAAGGTTACCAGCGTCCAAGGGCAACAAAGCCCAGCCCTCGGCACGAAGCTGCTTGATCAAGGTAAAACGACGGGCGACACCGCCTTTTTGACGGTCCAGACCGGTGCAACCACATGGCTCGATATAACCGTGCTGCTGCCCAGTCACCACCAACGTCAGGTCAGGCTTTGCCCACGTCTTGTAATCTTCCGGTCCAAAAACACCGTCGTCTTTGCCATCTGGCTGATCACCGTCTTCCGATTCGGACGCCGCTTGCTTTCCCGTGCCAGCGGTTGCCCCTGACTCTTGCTGCGATGAACCTGCCTGCACTTGGGTGCCACCGCCCGACGCATCCGTCTCACCAAACCGCATCGCCACGCCCTGATCTTCTCCCTGCTGCAAATCAGTCAGGTAAGGCGGCGCAATGGGTGGATCGGTCAGATCGCTTCCGGTCCCAATACCACCAGACTGATCAGCTGTGCGATTCTCCGGAGAACACCCGATGACGCACATAGCTATCAAAACAAGCAGGGCGGCTTTGATCGACTCACTTGGTTGCGAACGCTGCCCACAAGAGAAAAGAGATGCGAGCTTCATGGGTCAGTACCAGTCCTTGGAACCTGTGATTATTGAATACTTATTCACCTGGAATCGCGAATTTAATCGCGATCCGCATTGCCGTTACCTTAGGGTTATCGGACTCAATCCAGATCGAACCGTAGTCATCCTTGGTCGTTCCCAAACGTTCAATTGGTTCTTTTCCAGGAACCAGCTCAATTTCCAAGGGGTACAGAGTCATCGTTGCTCGATCCTTCGCGTCTCCCAAGGTCGCCTTCACTACTCCTTCAGGCACAACTTTATCGCGGATCTTAAGTTTCGTGTTCTTACGGTCATCCCCTCGGAGAGTGACATGTACTCTGCATTTCAAACTACCGTCTTTGCCTATTCTCCCAAAACTATAGAGATAGCCGCCACCGGGAATGCCGTCCAGCTTCGACCGTGGCCCGATCATCCCCAAGTTCCCAACAATTTTTCCCGCTGTCGTGACTGAGATCATTTCACCACCATGCTCAATGCTTTCCGCAGGTGCAGGAATCACGTTTCCATCGCCGTCCAGACGTTGAAATGGCAGAAGAAAGTTTTGGGACACCGCTCCCTGTCTCATACCGGGTAGAACCTTAATGGTGACTTTAAACGCCTCCGTAGCGGTGCTTCGAATACCGTCGAGCTCTTCTGTCGGTTCGTAGGATTCCACTTCAATCGTCGAAAGCGCGGTCAGTTCTTCGCTACTGAATGAGGCTTCACCTGGCAAAATTTTATCGTCCATGAAGTTGTAGATCGTTCCTGTGATCTCCAACGGCTCTCCGGTTGCGACCTCGCCAAAACTCCAGGTCTCAGGAACGACATCCACGTTCTCAACGATTCTTCCCATTATTTCCAGTGAAATAGCAACTTTATTGGGGTCATTCGTGAGAATTTGTGCCGACTGCCTGAACTCAGGTTCGCCACTCTCTTTCACCGTCCAGGTGAGTGTCACCTCGGTGGTCTCACCGGGAGCAAGAGCTTCCCGTTTCAGTTCCCCCAACGTGCATTTGCAAGTCGTTGCTCCGAGTCTCAGGCGAAGATCCTCGGTCCCGGTATTCTTGACGATGAAGGTGTGCGTGCCTTCATCTCCCGGTTTCATCATGCCGAAATCGTGATTCTGCGGCGTCAGCATTTCCACCTTCGCTTGAGAGTCGCCGATGTCGACGGGCAGTTCACTTACCAAGTCTGCTGCACTAAAAACTTTATTGGTCGCAAACATTCCAAAGCTACCTATCCTGCCGCCATAATTGCGATAATTGATGGCCCACCCAGAAAGCGATCCGATGACAACGGCGAGGACAAGACTAAGGAGGAACTTTTTCATAGAACAACAGTGACGCTGAAAAGAGGCGGGGACGCTAAAAAGAGGCGGTCTCGGGCTGAAATGATTTCTTTAGTACGCTATTCGTCTCGAATCGGTTCGGCAAGGAGTTGTTTGGAAAGGAGTTGTTTGGAAAGGAGCTGATCGGCTGGACGGCGGATTGGACCCGTTCGGGCTTGTTCGCCGATTTCCTCGGGCTGATAAATCAGCTGTCGGGACAAGGCCCGCTCAATATTCCCCCCCAAGGACGATAAATACCTCGCTTTCTTCGCATATCCAACAGCTTCGCTGGTTCGACCTTGAGCCGCCTCCAAAACGCTCATCTGAGCCATCACCCATTGATCCGCTGGGCTCCAAGTAGCAACTTTTCGAAAGATTTCCGTTGCGGCCTCGAGATCTGAGGCTCGCCCTAAGAGCTGATAAAGATGAATTTGCTGACCAGCCACCATCCGATAAACCGCTGGATCATCCCCAGCACGCCTGAGTGCTTCGACGTGCGCCCTCTGCCACGCCTGACGTACGGCCTCAGATTCTCCTCGATTCATCAATTGCCATTGGTGCAGGTTCGCCAGCCACAACATCGCCGCAGGCGACCAGCGATCGGCATCGGCCGCAGCAAGCAGATCAGCTTCCGCCCGTTCAAGCCTGCCGCGTTGCATTGTCTCACCAGCCTTGGCCATCAGCTGTTTTCGTTGCTCAACAGGCTGCAGAGAATAACGCGTCAATGCCATCAGTGTCACCAATCCGGCCACGATGACAGCGACCGAAGAACGCCGGCCTGCCCAACGCCCACTGCCGCGATCAACCCTCGCATTTGAACTTGCAGGAACCTCAGCTGCTGCAGATTGCTCAACGCGTCTGGTCAATGAACCGCCACCGAGCCACAGAAACACTCCGACCCCCGGAACGGTCCAACCACCGGAAACCATCAGGTGGATTCCGATTCCGATGATCCCAATTGCCGTGATGGCATCGATTTCTTCACTTCGCATTTCGCGCACCGAGGGCCAGATTGCAATCGCCGCTATCACCACAGCCGGCACCACAAACAGACTTGCTGCAAGATCGGGCAGGTAACGGCAAGCCAATCCAACGAACCAAATCAAAATGAAGGCAACCGTCCCGCCCAGCAACACCCATTTGTCCCCACCCACCGACTCGGCAGCCATCACCGATTCAGTATTTGTGCCGGGTGTTTTTCGACTAATGCAAACCAGCACACCGGCAACAAACAAGCTGACCAGCATCGCCAAGGCGATGAACCCTCCGCTGGCCAATGTCTCAAAGAAAAGATTGTGTGGTTCCGCAATCTGCTCGGTGGCACTGAGCTCACGAAAGCGTTCGTACAACGACTGAAAATTACCCGGACCAATTCCAAACAGCGGATACTCCAGCGCCATTTGCCACGTCGAACGCCAATACTGAAGACGAAAAGCGAGCGAGGCCGGTGCCTGTTCAAACCACTCGCGATTGCCAAAGAAGGCAAGAAACACAGCCCCTGCCACTGACAGTGACATCAACACGACCAAACCGATGACAAGCGCACGTGAACGAAAACGACCCAACCGACCTGCGGACAACCATAGCAAAGTAACTGACATCAACATTGCCAAAGTCGCCGACCGACTGCGAGTTGCCATCAGACAGCCAGCGCACAGCAAAGCAATCACCAACCAGAGGGTGAGACCCACCGCCCCTAACACGCGAAACCGGAATCGCAGCACACCAACAGATAGAACAACGCCAAACAGCAGTGTCGCAGCCAGTGAATTCGCCAAAGCAAACGTTGCCGTCGGACCACCATCCATCAAACGGTTGGCAAACATCATCCGTTCTGAAGATCCAAGCGGCGCGTTAATGCCCGCGATGGCAAGCACGGAATCGGGATCCTGCTCAAATTGCAACCGATTAGCGGGCAGGCTGACAAAGTACTGATGTAGCCCATGAACCGCCAAACCAACGGTACACACCACCAGCAATGCAAGCATGGACCGTCGTGTTCCCAGACGCGTCATCACTAAGCGTGACGCGGTGAACATCGCCGCCGCTGACACCCACAGCCAAGCCTCATTCGTCGCCATCCTCAAATTACCGGGCGGACTGGTCGCGAACGCCGCCAACATCATCCAAATTGCAATCGCCCACGGCACCCAATCCAGCACCGACGCTGCCAATCCTCGATAGCGACGTTCTGAATTGGTAACACAACCCTCGACTGCATCCTGTTTGCCAATGCCGTCATGCGACCCTTTCCAACACCAGGACGACCAAGCGATCGTTGCAACCGCCAGAGCGAGCACAGCAAACCAGAGTGCATCACCCTGCTCAACGGAAACACTGTCACTCGGATAATACGCGAGATAAACGACTGCACCGGCCAGCAAGGCAATCGCATAGTTCATCGGATCGATGATTCGCAACCACGAGGCATTCCCTGTGCCCATTGAAAACGCAGAATCAGCCGTCCTACCACCAATTCCCGTCGACAACGTAGACGGCGTGGCTACGACATTCGCAGTCTGCTGACGCTCCGCGCCTGGCGACTTTACGCCATGCCCCGAGCGTTGATTTAATCGTCGCTTTTTCGCCATCCAGTTGATTCCAAAATGACGATCAGAAATAACATGCACAAGACGATTCCAAGCACCATCGCTGCCTGAATCAATGACACATGCGTCAACAGAATCGCAGCCAGTCCACAGGTCACTGTGACCAGATAGATCGTCAGCACCGCTTGGGTCCGCCCCAAGCCGAGATCAACCAGACGATGAGAGAAATGACTGCGATCACCCACAAACGGGCTGCGTCCCTCACGAATGCGAATCCACAGCACTGTGGTCATGTCATACAAGGGAACGGCCATCACACACAGTGGCGCAAGTACCGCATGCGGCCGATCGCCAGCACCAGCAAATGTGGCCATCAACATCGATACCGCAATTAGAAAACCAATGAGATAGCTACCACCGTCACCCATGAAAATACGAGCAGGGGGGCGGTTGTGCCAGAGAAATCCCAGCAAGGATCCCAACACAACCAGCAACAAGGCGGCAACCAACAACTGCGGTCGCGCCGTGCCTGGATCGGGAGTCGTCAACATCACCGTCGCCATTGCCGCAGCGATGATCGCGGCGACACCACCACTCAGGCCATCCATGTTGTCGAGCATGTTGAACGAGTTGAGGACGCCAACGATCCAGATCATGGACAACACATTGGTCAGCCAGGAAATACCAATGTGAGCAGTCAAGCCAAATCCAAGGCCGTAAACAACGAACCCCGCTACGGCAAATTCAACCGCTAAACGAATCCACTCGTTCACTCCGTAACGATCATCTGCCAGGCCGAGCGCCGCAAGAACAGTACCGGCACCAAGCAGGCACCAAAGTTCACCAACACGCGACCAAACACCCTCTAAATACGGTAGTGCCGAAACTGGCAGGTACTGCTGCAACCACAAAGAATCCCGGGCAATCGACACTGCGATCGTTCCCGTCAGAAACGTCAGCATGATCCCCAACCAAATTCCGATGCCACCGCCCAGTGGCGTCACATTCACATGTGTGCTGTGCCCCCCCGGACGATCAAGCAAACCCAGTTTGGACGCGAAGCGACGGACCGGATACAACGCAACCAGGCAAATCAACAGTGGTGGCAGTACTGTTACCAGCAGCAGCCACAGGAACAATTGCGAAACGCTGTCCAAAAGATTGCCGCCTGAAGAAGTTTGAGTTTCAGTTTCAGTTTCAGTTTCAAAAAGAGCGACCGAGAGTCGGCCCGACTTGCAGTGAATGTTACCCCAGATCAGTATTTATCGAAATCTGAGTTATGTGAGATGAGCAACCAGTGCAATCAAAACTACTGCAAGTCCATTCCGCTCCAGCCCCATAACACATGAAAAACCTGTCGCAGGGCAGAATCACGGCCTTTCAGCTCCTGAAACGAACCATACCCATCAAAACCGATTAATTGCAAGTCACCATCAATGCCCAACTTTGGCTCCATGCTGACTGCCCAACTTTGGCTCCATGCTGACTGCCCAACTTTGGCTCCATGCTGACTGCCC
>JAPKCI010000235.1 GCA_028823035.1 Rubripirellula sp. | reverse complement strand
TACGCCACAGGAACCAGAAGCGGCTACGCCACAGGAACCAGAAGCGGCTACGCCAGCGTCCGAGACCGCTTCCTCTCCACAGGCAACCGTTCCTTCTGCGGACATTCCGGCGAGGGACGCAACGCCTGGTGGGTTAGTTTCACCATCGGCTCCTGCCTTTGTGGCGGTCAAAAGCGTTGCTGGAATAGAACTGGGTATCGAGGGCGAGAGTGAAACTGCCAAGGCGAATAGAAGCACGCTTGAGGAAAAACTGATTGCGGCTGCGGAAGAGGTAAATGTTCCTCTCACGCCACAAATCATTACTTTGACCCCGCTTGGGGAGGGAATAGAAGCGTGGGAGGCAGAGTCTCAGCTTCCATTCTCTAAGTGGAAAGTTGTTTTAGAACTGCCGGATTCCGAGGCCGAAAAAATCATTGATCAGTTAGAAACAACCATGAAATCTGAACCTGTCTGGATTAGCAGCAGTAGCGTTGGTTCCCGGGTTGCGGAAGACATGATCGGTCGTGCATTCGGCGCTTTGTTTGCCAGTCTCCTCTGTATCATCGGTTACATCTGGTTCCGTTTCCAACGCGTCATCTACGGCTTCGCGGCGGTCGCGGCTTTGCTGCATGACGTCTTGATTACTTTGGGGGCAATTGCTGTCAGCTATTGGCTGGCCGGTATCTTCGGCTTCCTTTTGATTGATTCGTTCAAAATTAGCCTGACGGTCGTTGCGGCTATCCTGACGATCATTGGTTATTCGCTGAACGATACGATCGTCGTGTTCGATCGAATCAGGGAAACAAAGGGTAAGGCCCGGACGCTGACAGGGGATATGATCAACACCAGCATCAACCAGACTCTAAGTCGAACATTGTTAACCTCGCTGACCACGCTGATCGTAGTTATGTTGCTTTACTGGTTTGGTGGTGAAGGTATCCATGCTTTCGCCTTCGCGCTCGTGGTCGGCGTCATTGCCGGTACCTATAGTTCCATTTTCATAGCCAGCCCAATCCTGCTGTTCATGATTGAACGCAGTGATAAGGTAAAGACAGCTTGACCCGTTGGCAGTCGAACGGGCTTGTCCGAAGTTATCTCAATAAAGCGTGTGCGCCGGGCAGGCCTAAAGATCCGCCTGATTATTCGCCCCTTGCCTAAGGGGCATCGACTCAGATTCAAGTGTCCCTTGCCGGTCAACGGATGGTTCATTGATGATGAGCTTCGATCTCCCGTTGCCAATGATTTCCTGGAACTCAGCATCTTGAATACTCTGAATTCTGTCCTTGTGGCGTGCCTGCTAATCGTACTGCCATCCCTGCATATCACGGCTCAAGAGCCAGTCGCCGGCAACGCGTACTCAGCTCCAATTGGCAGTTCTGCTGATTCGCAAACCAGACAATTGAAAGCAGACATCGAGTTTCTTGCCAGTGAAGACTTGCGTGGCAGAAGCGTTACCGATGACACGATCGATCAAGCCGCCGACTATATCGTCGGACGCATGAAATCCATCGGATTGGATACCGAACTTGTCGACGGTGGGTCATTGCAACCATTCTCTGTCAACTTGGGATCCAATCCCGGAACCGAGAAGAATAATCAACTGAAGCTTTCAAGCGATGACGATGCCTTCTCGCCGTTCACAGCCAAACTGAACGATGGCTTGATGCCGCTGGCACTGGGCAGCAGCCATGCGGATGTCCAGACCGCCATTGCTTTCGCAGGCTATGGCATCACCGCTCCGAAACTGGACTATGACGACTACCAGGGCATCGACGCGGATGGAGCCACCGTCATCATCCTCCGCAAAGAACCTCAGGCGACTGACCCGGACAGTAAGTTTTCGGGCACCCAGAACACCCGTCACGCATTCTTTGCAACCAAGATTGAAAACGCAATCAAGCACGGAGCCGTCGCGGTTATCCTTGTCAACGATCCCGGTAGTGTTCAAGAAGCCATTAAGAATGTTCAACAAAGGATCAGCCAAGAGAAAACTCGCAAGACTCGATTGGTTGAGCAACTCGGAAAACTGCCAGCCGACGCAAAGAACAACCGCAAGTCGCTCAATGACAAGGTGGCAAACGCGGATCAGATGATCCAATCTCTCGGTGACAGCCTCAACAACGTCGAACAGGGCGTGCTTGGGATTGCTGACGCAGGGGTTCGCAGGCCCAACGTTGACGCCATTCCGATTGCTTCGGTGTCGCGTGACTTGATCTCCAAGGTCCTCGTTGAAAGCACTGGCAAAACACTGGAAGCACTCGAGAAGAAAATCAATGACACCGGCAGCCCACAGAGCCTGCCTTTAACCAATGTCACGTCGACTCTGAAGCTGGAACTCAAGCCATCCTTGGCGCGGACCAGTAATGTCCTCGGGCTGATGCCGGGACGAGGCGAACTGGCCAGTCAAACTGTCGTCGTTGGCGCACACTATGATCATGTTGGCATGGGAGGCTATGGCTCATTGGCTCCTGGGACCGTCGCGATCCACAACGGAGCAGATGACAACGCCA
The DNA here is from genome assembly GCA_028823035.1 of Rubripirellula sp. Taxonomy (GTDB): domain Bacteria; phylum Planctomycetota; class Planctomycetia; order Pirellulales; family Pirellulaceae; genus Rubripirellula. Next base: position 7,284 of record JAPKCI010000235.1, on the reverse strand, counting down.
GCGGCACGTCGGCAATGCTTGCAATCGCCAAGCAAATGAAAGAGCAACTTGCTGATGTCTCCTCGCATCGCCAGATCCTGTTCATGGGCTTCACTGCCGAAGAACGCGGTCTGCTGGGAAGCCAACATTACGTCAAGAATCCGGTGTTTCCGCTGGAAACAACCGTCGCGATGGTCAACTTGGATATGGTTGGGCGCCTGCGTGACAACGAACTGACCGTCTACGGCACCGGATCTGCTGATACCCTCGATGGCCTGCTCGAAAAATCAAATGAACGTCAGCAATTTGATTTGTTCAAAGTGCCTTCGGGCTATGGCCCCAGTGATCATCAGTCATTTTATACAGCTGGTGTTCCGGTCCTGTTTTTTTTCACGGGTCTCCACGACAATTATCACCGCCCAACCGACGATTTTGACAAAATTAATTTTGGTGGACTAACCCGGATAACCGATATAGTTTCTGAGGTGACGTACAAGCTGGCGATCGTGAAAGACCGTCCGAAATACGCTGAAACAGAGAATCGCGTTCGCGTTCGCCGTCAAATCACGGCGTACATGGGTGTTTCACTGGCAAACGATGAGAACTCGGTGGTGATTTCGGGAGTTGTGAAAGATGCTCCAGCTGTGCTTGCCGGACTAAAGGCGGGCGATCGATTGGAAAAACTCGGTGATAAGGCGGTCAAGAACTCACGCGAGGTGCTGGAATTCTTGCGGACACGTGCTCCAGGGCAGAAACTCCCGGTGCAAGTAAGCCGTGATGGTGAAACGATTTCAGTCACCGTCGAGTTGGCAGCCCGGCCTGAAGGCTGAGCCTCCAATTGACCCAATCTTTTTTCTGGCTGAACCCGTCGTTCAGCAATTTCAATCTTTACGGCTACACGAAGTGGTGACACAATCCGACTTGATTTGAATCGGCTTGGCCCAGAGTAAGCGAGTTGATGAGAAATTTCCGACCGTGGCGATGGACGCCGAAATTGGTTCGGAGGATGCGGTAGCATTCGAATAACAACGCACCCACAAAGCAAGGAGAGCTGACGTGCGATCTTTCGGCAAACCGGCCATCGTTTTGGCCATTGTATCTATTTTTACACTGATGCCCGCATACGTGTCGGCACAAACGGCAAGCACAGCTGGTCATCGCGTTGCGGTGATTGACGTCGCTTACATTTTCAAGACACACCCCGGTATCCGGGCAGAGGTGGCAACCGTCGAACAGGACCTCAAGTCCTTCGATGCTACCTTGAAGACCAAGCAGACCGATCTGAAAGCTGCTGCTGAGCAGCTCAAGACGTTCAAAGTTGGGTCGGCTGAGTATTCTGCTCAGGAACAGCAGGTCGCGTTGATGGAGTCAAAGCTCCGCATTGACATGGCCAGCAAGCGTCGCCAGTTGGCTGAGACCGAAGCACAGATCTACTTCCAGAACTACAAACGCATCACTGATGGCGTGAAGTTCATGGCGAACCATTACAAAATCAACCTTGTGCTTCGCTACAACAGCGATCAAATGGATCTTGAAAAGCCTGACACCGTGATTCGAGGTGTCATGAAAAACATTGTCTACCATGATGAGGATCTCGACATGACCAAAGCGATCATGCAGTACCTTACTCAAGCGATGGAAAAGCAGGCAACTGCTCAGGACACCGGCGTCCAACGTAACTAACAGCTGGTGATTCTTTAAATCGTCACGCACCCGCGTGGCGATTGCGGTGATGGACGATGGGCGTATACCATCGATATACGACGATTGATCGAGGTTCCCGCAAGGACGCAGGAACCACATGGCAGGGAGGCCGAAGCGTGAATCCTTCACGCAATCAACACACGATCGCAGTCTCGTGCGAAATCCGTGGCAGAGGCTACTGGAGCGGGCGGGAAGTAGAGGTGATGATTCACCCTGCTCCTGTCGGCACTGGTGTCCGTCTGGTCCGATCGGATCTGCCGTCGCAACCTCATTGCGATGCCGTAGTCCGATACCGGCACGATGCAAACCTGAGAACCAACCTCGCTCAAGGCAAGGCAACGTTCCAAATGGTCGAGCATCTGATGGCGGCGCTTGCTGCACTTGAGATCGATAACTGTGTCTGTGAAATCAACGCCGAAGAGTTGCCCGCTCTGGACGGCAGCAGTTTGGGTTTCGTTGAACAGCTCAGCAGTGCTGGCCTGATTGTTCAGGCCGCTCCCATGAAGCAACTGGTCATTCGTGACCGATACCGCATCGGCACCATGGACGGCTGGGTTGAAGCAACACCGGCCCATGCCGGTGAATCGTACTTCGAGTATCAGTTGAGTTTCGATGACGAGACGCCGATCGCACCTCAGGCATTCGGGATTGAACTCACACCGGATCGTTTTATCCGCGAAGTTGCCCCGGCACGAACATTTGTAACGAAGGCACAGGCAGATCAAATCCGGGCATCCGGCTTGGCCTCGCATGTGACCAATCAGGATCTGTTGGTGATTGGCTATGACGGTCCCGTCGAAAACCAATATCGATTCAAGAATGAGTGTGCTCGACACAAGACACTCGATTTGATCGGTGACCTTGCGCTGGCCGGCGTCGAACTAATCGGAAGATTTACCTCTTTCCGCGGTGGTCACAATTTGAACGGAAAACTGGCTCACCAGTTGGCCGAATTGGCCGCTCGGGAACCTGCAGAGACACACTCGACATTTCAGCAGCGTCGAAAAGCGAGCTAGCGTCCCTGGCGGAATTCTGAGATGAATACGGAATACACATGACTACGGAGCAAAAATGAGCACATCCATCGCTCAAACCGCTGTTGTTGACCCCAAAGCAAAAATCGGAACGAATGTGCGAATTGGTCACTTCTGTGTGATCGGTCCTGATGTTTCGATTGGGGACAACACGCGCATTGAGGATCATGTTGTTATCTCTGGCATATCGTCGCTCGGTGAAGACAATCACCTTTTTCCTGGTTGCGTGATTGGTGGTCATCCGCAGGACACCAGTTATCAGGACAGCCCGACACGCGTCGAAATCGGTCACGGCAATACGTTGCGTGAATACTGCACCGTGAATCGGGGCACTGAGAAAGATGACGGCGTGACTCGGATTGGCGAAAACAACTATCTGATGACTGGCACGCATGTCGCCCATGACTGCAAGCTGGGTGACCGGATTGTGATTGCAAACAATGGCATGCTGGGTGGGCACGTGCATGTCGCCAATGACGTCACCATCGCAGGCGGCGTCGGTGTTCACCACTTCGCGTCCATCGGGCAACTCAGCTTCGTCAGCAGCATGAGTCGCGTGCTGCACGATGTGCCACCGTACATGATTGTTGATGGTCAGCCATCCAAGCCTCGTGCCGTCAATTCCATCGGGTTGAAGCGTCACGATTATCCGGAAGCGGATATCGCAGTCCTGACGAAAGCCTATCGGTTGTTGTACCGCTCACGCGTTGGCGTTGAGTCGGCACGGTCGGAACTGATGAATTGCGGTCCAATCCGGCCTGTACTAAAGCATTTATTTGATTCCATTGACCATTCCAGCGACGGACGGCACGGCCGTGGTCGCGATCGACGAAGGAAAGCAGCGTGAGCGAATTACGGATCGCAGTTATTGGCGCCGGCCACCTTGGACGTATTCATGCCAAGCTGCTGGGACAGGTTGAGGGTGCGCGACTGGTCGCTGTCAGTGACCCATTTGAACCTGCTCGAAAGAACGCCGAGGAACTTTTCGCGGTTCCCACGCATGCTGATTACCGAGATTGTCTGCCCGATATCGACGCAGCCGTGGTCGCGGCTCCTACTGATATGCATGCTGATATCGCCGAGACACTAATGTCAGCCGGCAAGCATGTGTTTGCTGAAAAACCTTTGACGATCACAAGAGATGATGCCAATCGCCTCGCTGCCCAGGCCGCAGCCAGTAAATTGACCCTGCAGGTGGGGCACGTTGAACGCTTCAATCCTGCCTTCACCGCATTGGAGAAATTGTCGGTGGATGTCAAGTACGTTGAGGCGGTAAGAGCCTCAAGCTTCCCCGGACGTTGTCTTGATGTCGGCGTTGTGATGGATCTGATGATTCACGATCTTGACCTGATCCTTTCGATGACTGATGCGAATGTCAAATCAGTCTCGGCAAGTGGATTGGCGATGATCAGCGATCATGAGGATCTTGCCGAAGCACGAATCGAATTTGAATGCGGAATGGTGGCGAATGTGAAAGCGTCACGCGTAAGCCACGAACCTGCTCGCAAAATGCAGGTGTTCGGCAGTAACGGGTTCGCCGAGATTGATTTTGGTGCGCCAGCACTTTCCGTGGTACGACCTTGCGAAAGTGTTGTAAACCGCAGCTTTGATCTCGCGACGGAAGTGGATAATCCACTCGATTACTCTGGCACCCTGTTCAGTGAACGCTTGCGATGTGAAACACTGGAACTCGAGCCAAGAAATGCAATCCTGGATGAGCTTCATGATTTTGTGATCAGCATTCAGACAGGAATCGCCCCAACGGTTGATGGGGTTGCTGGTGCTCGGGCGGTGGACCTTGCTCAACAGGTGATCGAATCAGTTGCAACGCGGGCTTGGTACCCCAATGCGACGACGGCAGAGATTGGTCCCCATGCGACAGTTCGTGAAAGGATCGAAGCAAGCAGTCGACGCATCCATCAGAATCGGCGTGCGGCTTAATTCTCATTCGTGGAATCAGTGGAATCTGAGCCTCTGCAAGGGCATGAAATGAGCGAGGATGCGTGTTTCCCCAGTGGATGGCGCACGCGCGACAGTCATTGACCGCAGACTCAGCGATTGCGACTCAGCGATTGCGACTCAGCGATTGCGACTCAGAGATTGCGACTCTCCTTGAGGATGCCTGCCCTTGAGGATGATTTTTATCATGGTCCGCGCTGGCGTTGCCCGAAGGTGAGTTAGCATGGTCAATCAAAACGGTTCCTTTTCTCGTCTCGCCCGGTTTACCGCTGGGAAATAGGTGTATCAGCCCCAACGGTCAGTTTGCACGGCGAACACCTTCTGAATCAGTCAGATCCGCCAGTAGAACGGTGTTTTGACGGCGTCTGGCTGAGGTTCTTACTGGTCTGGGTGCGTGAACTTGTGCGCAAGTTCGGATGATGTTTTTGGGCCACCTCGTCAGGTTCACGCCCTTTGTTGTTCGATCGGTATTACGCGGTAGCGACGAAGAGCATCAAAATCCACTAGACTACGCACAGCAGGCGAGGGATTGACCGTTGCCTGCCAGTTCCCCGTTGAACCGACTTATTCCTCGCGAGATTGGATTCGCAAATATGACCGACGCCTCTGGTCAGATCGACCACGTCCTTACCGAAAATCGCTCGTTTCCTCCACCAGCTGAATTCACGGAAAAAGCAGTTTTTTCGTCGACGGAGCAATACAAGCAGATGTACGACCGTGCGGTTCAAGACCGTGACGGTTTCTGGCGCGAGCAAGCCGAAGAACACTTGCATTGGTTCGAGCCATTTCAGGAAGTCTGCAAATGGGAAATGCCGAACGTTGAGTGGTTCAGTGGAGGAAAGACCAATGCCAGTTACAACTGTCTGGATCGTCACATCGAAGCGGGCCGCGGAGACAAAGCTGCCATCATTTGGGAAGGTGAACCCGGTGACACCCGCACCTTAACTTACTCGGATCTTCGCACCGAAGTCGCCAAGTGCGCTGCCGGCCTGAAGGAACTTGGAATCGTTCAGGGAGACGTGGTCAGCATCTACATGCCGATGACCCCCGAACTGGCCATTGCGATGCTGGCGTGCGCCAGAATCGGAGCTGTGCACTCGGTGATCTTTGCAGGTTTCAGCGCTGAGTCGATTGCCGACCGGAATAATGATGCTGGCGCCAAACTGGTGATCACTTCCGATGGGCTGCATCGCCGCGGTAAGGTCTTGCCCCTGAAGGAAACCGTGGACGAGGCACTGAGCAAGTCGCCAACGGTAGAAAAATGCTTGGTGCTCAAACGGATCGGTCAAGACGATGTACCGATGACCCAGGGCCGCGATGTCTGGTGGCATGAGATCGTAGAAAAACAAACCGGCGATCTACCCGCTGAACCTCTCGATAGCGAAACGACCCTGTTCATCCTCTATACATCGGGAAGCACAGGAAAACCGAAGGGAATTCGCCACACAACTGCTGGCTACAACCTGTGGGTCAAGCGAACTTTTGAGTGGGTTTTTGACCATCGCGATGATGATATTTTCTGGTGTACTGCTGACTGCGGATGGATCACCGGACACAGTTATATCGTCTACGGTCCGCTCTCTGCCGGGGCTACCTGTCTGATGTACGAGGGTGCCCCCAACTATCCTGCCGAAGACAGGTTCTGGGAACTGATCGAGAAATACAAGGTCAGCATTCTGTACACCGCGCCCACAGCAATCCGTGCCTTCATCAAGTGGGGCGATGAACACGTGGAGAAGCATGACCTTTCAAGCCTGAGACTGCTTGGTAGCGTCGGAGAAGGGATCAATCCTGAGGCGTGGATGTGGTACCACGAGAAAATTGGGAACGAAAAATGCCCTATCGTCGATACTTGGTGGCAAACGGAAACAGGTGGCATCATGATGAGTCCGTTGCCTGGAATCACCGCAACCAAACCCGGGTCATGCACCACTCCGCTGCCCGGCATCGTGCCAAAGATTGTCGACGAAGCTGGAAATCCCGTGGAAGATAACCATGGCGGCATGTTGTGCATCAGCGATCCGTGGCCAGGCATGCTTCGTGGCATCTATGGTGATGAAGAACGATTCGTCGAGCAGTATTGGTCTACTGTCCCCGGGGTTTATCTGACTGGCGACAATGCCCGGCAGGATGATGATGGGTACTACTGGATCATGGGACGCATCGACGACGTGATCAATGTTTCGGGACATCGGCTCAGCACAATTGAAGTGGAAAGCGCACTGGTGAGTCATCCAGCCGTCTGTGAAGCTGCTGTTGTGGGACGACCCGATGATCTCAAAGGACAGGCCATTGCAGCCTTTGTCACCATTCGGGACCGCGAGGCAGACGAAGAGCTTAGAAAAGAATTGCGGATGCATGTCCGTAAACAGATTGGAGCACTGGCACAGCCGGATGACGTTCGCTTTGCCGCTTCTTTGCCAAAGACGCGAAGTGGAAAAATCATGCGACGTCTGTTGCGTGACATCGCTTCTGGCCGCGAAATTGCTGGTGATACATCAACGCTGGAAGACTTCTCCGTGTTGGCACAACTCAGTGAAGATGAGTAACCAGGAAGATGAGTAACCAGGAAGATGAGTAACCAGGAAGATGAGTAACCAGGAAGATG
>JAPKCI010000505.1 GCA_028823035.1 Rubripirellula sp. | reverse complement strand
ACGATCGGCCAGCGAAGCACGATCGGCCAGCGAAGCACGATCGGCCAGCGAAGCACGATCGGCCAGCGAAGCAACTGCGGCCAGCGAAGCAACTGCGGCCAGCGAAGCAACTGCGGCCAGCGATCCGGCTATTTCCCGCGAGATTACCCAGCGGGCACTGAAACAGATTGACGCTGTACGGCAGGCGTTACAATCTGTAATTCGCGGCAAAGCGGATGTCATCGACTCTGTTCTCACCGCGCTGCTTGCGGAGGGTTCGGTGTTGCTAGAGGACGTACCGGGAGTCGGAAAGACGACGCTGGCAAAATCACTCGCCGGATTGCTGGATCTTGATTTCCAGAGGATCCAGTGCACGCCTGACTTGCTGCCTGCGGACATTCTGGGAAGCTCGATCTACCAACCGTCCTCAGGCACCTTTACCTTTCGAAGAGGCCCGATCTTTTGTGATCTTCTGATCGCGGACGAAATCAACCGGGCCTCACCACGGACCCAAAGTGCCTTGCTCGAAGCGATGGCGGAATCGCAAGTAACCGTGGACGGAACACGCTACCAGTTACACAAACCGTTTCTGGTCATTGCAACTCAGAACCCGACGGGTTTTGAGGGAACGTATCCGCTTCCTGAATCGCAGTTGGACCGTTTTCTGTTTCGTCTGTCAATGAATTACCCCGATCCAGAAAGCGAAATTGATCTGCTTTTGGATCCATCTAACGGCGACCCCGATTTTCAGCTTGAGCCGATCATGCACAAGGACGATCTGGTTGCGTTGCAAAAGCAGGTGCGTTGTATTACTGTGAATCGAAAGGTGGCGGCGTATGTCGTTGAACTGGTGAACGCATCACGCCGAGATACACGATTACGAGTGGGTTGCAGCCCACGAGGCTCCAAGATGCTGCTTAGAGCGGCACAAGCTCGCGCGATGATGCAAAGTCGTGATTTCGTCATGCCCGACGATGTGCAGTCTTTGGCCGTTGACGTCATGGCTCACCGAATCGCTTTACGGAACACCGGCGTCAACAGCGACGAAGCGGCACAAATCGTGCGTGATTTGGTCACCGCAACTGAGGTGCCCGTGTGACTGGGGCGGCCTTGACTGCGACGAACGGCTCGCCTGTCGAACATCGAAACCCGGCCATCAGACTGATCCATGTTTTTTTTCGGATCGTGACTGCACCGCTGCGTGCATTTCAAGCTGTACGACACGCGATGACCCCAGCATCCGTGAGCCTGCTGCTATTTTCCATCGTCACCCTGAACATCATTTGGGGATTCCCCTGGACGGGCATGTTCTCAGCTTGCGTTGGGATGTTTGTATCCGGCTGTCTGATTCATTTTGGGACCCGCCCGTCGCTGAACACCAGTTTTTCACTGCCAAATTCTTCTCCCGCTGGACAATCATTTTCTGTCACCATCCACGCTCGAAATCAGCGAGTGCTGCCGGCGCTGGACTTTACCCTGTCCTTTGCTCAGCCCAAGCCGCCTCGACGAAGCTGGTTTGCCAGGCATCGATCAGTGGAACCTCCCTACTCGGTTCGGCAAACATTAATTCGAAACGCGGTACTCCGGGCTGGCGAGACCGCGCATCTGGCCGCGTCGCTGCAATTCACGGACCGCGGAATCCACCCACTGCCCGACCTACTGGTTCGTGGCAGCTTTCCATTTCATCTCTTCGAATCTACAGCAGTTTCCTTATCCGATACAACTGTCGCGATCACCCCCAAAGCACTGACCGCAGACGACACTGCCGCCAAAGGATTGCTGAACAACCTTGGGGGCTGGTCGCACCGCCTGCTCTCAGGTGATGAGTTGGACTACACCGGAAGCCGCGAATACGTTGCTGGCATGGCGGTACGCCGTTGGGATTTCCCTTCATGGGCGCGACTCGGAACACCCATCGTCAGGGAATTTCAATCACCCTCGATCCAAAAGGTCTTCCTGATCGTCGACACGGCGTTGGACGAACCTTTTGAAACAGGCCTCAAAGGAACAGGCCTCAAAGGAACAAGCCGACCACTGGAACGGATG
>JAPKCI010000504.1 GCA_028823035.1 Rubripirellula sp. | reverse complement strand
TTCGACAGGAACGGATCGTCCACTTGCGCGGTAACGATTCAAGAGGGAATGCAATTCCTTCACCATTTCAGGATGTTTTGGAGCAAGGTTGTTTTTCTCCTCGGGATCGATATCCAGGTTATATAGCTGGAAGTTTCCGTCAGGCTGTAACTGGAAGTAATCCAACTTCGTCCACCTTCCGGTGTTCGGATCTCGATCAGGCGTCTTGGTTTTCACGCCTTTTTCGCCCTTGCTGTTCCATGGGAAGTCCCCATCACCACCTCCCTCGATCAATTTCCATTCACCCTTCCGGATGGCAAACTGCCCGGACACGGAGTGGTGAACAGTGGCTTGCCGCAGAGGCTGCTTGTATGAACGACCCAGAAGGACGTCGCTCAAATCGTAACTGTCCTCGCCTGCACTGGCTGGAACGGGCTGCTCCAACATGGCGGCAAACGTTGCAAAGAAGTCGGTGAGGCAGACAACCTCATCCGAAACCAATCCTTTCTTGATCCTTCCCGGCCAACGCACGACCAGGGGAACGCGGTGGCCACCTTCGTAGATCTGTCTCTTGGTGCCCCGCCACGACCCATTGCACAGATGACCGTTAAGATCCTTGTGCGGGCGTGCGCCGTTGTCACTGGTGAGCACGACCAGCGTGTTGGACGAGAGGTCGTGGCGGTCGAGTGCAGCCAGAAGCTCACCAACTGCCCAGTCGAACTCAACGACAAACTCACCATAAACGCCGGCCTTTGTGGAACCTTTGAAGCGGCTGTTGGGAGTGAGCGGAAAGTGGATGTTTGTCGTCGGGTAGAAGAGAAAGAAAGGCTTGTCCTTGTTCCTCTCCACAAATGCAACAGCCTCCCTGGAAAGTTCAATGGCAGTGTCCTCCAGCTTGCGCACCGTCGTTTTCATTGCTTCATCGCTATCGTAATCGAGTCCAGGTTTCAGATTCACGATGCGCCGATCCCGCATATACACTTGTAGTTTCTTGCCGCTGTTGTGGCTGAACGGGACGCCGAAGAACGAGTCGAATCCGACTTCCAAAGGCCCGGGCTTCACCTCACCGCTGAAGTCGGTATTCAACTCGGTGCCCCAGCCCAAGTGCCACTTGCCGACACATGCGGTCGTATAGCCGGCATTCTGAAAAACTCTGCCCATGGTCAACCGTTCGGTATCGATCAACAGGGGATGATTTTGCTGAATGACCCAGTTCTTGAGCCAGCTACGCCAAGCGTAGCGCCCGGTCAGGACAGAGTAACGGGTTGGCGAACAGACCGAGGAAGGCGAATGTGCATCGGTGAACCGCATTCCCTCCCTGGCTAGCCGATCACAGGCCGGAGTCTTGAAGTGTTTCGCGCCGTAACAACCCAGATCGCCGTATCCCAAGTCATCGGCCATGATGAATATCACGTTCGGTTGCGTGTTGGCGAAAGCGAGGGGCGCAGCGATCGTGAACAGCATCATGATCACCGGGTGGATTCTCGGTGATTCCGTTTTCATTCGGTTCATCTGTTGCGGCTGCCCCAAGTGTTCATTGGATATGTCGAACGTCGAAGCGCTGGCACCCGCTACCGGGAGCGCCTGTCCGCTTCAGGATAAAGGGTTCTCATCAGGGTTCAATCTCCGATTCGCGGCGGGGTGGCGGGTTGTCCAGCCGCGCCTTGTTCGCCAATTTTCGAATTCAAGATAATCGCAAGAGGAGTTATTGTTGCAATGAGATGCCGGAGATTTGCCAATTCACCGATCCTTATATTGCACCCCCACCTTCCCCGTCCCCTCAGACTCCTAGGAGCCGAGCTTGAAAAAGCGATTTCCTAGCAATATAAAACAGTTTCGATTTGACAGTGGGGATGTATATCGGATCAAACTAGGATTATGTTTTCACGTTTTTTTCTGATTGGCGGGTTATTCACTTCATTGATCTTCATCAGCCTTGCTGACACCGGGACGGCCGGGGAGTGGGATGCCGAGCAGAAGTGGGAAATCAAGACCGCCGGGATCAAGATTCCCGTAGGGTGGGAGCCCTTTGCCTATGACAGCAACGATGAGT
>JAPKCI010000234.1 GCA_028823035.1 Rubripirellula sp. | reverse complement strand
TCCGTGTATCACAGGGTACTGCGTCCGTGTATCACAGGGTACTGGCCGAAAACGGGTTCGCCCTTTTGGAAAACCGCTCGGTGCCTTGGATTCGGATGGCTGACTTGACGGATGTCTACTCTTTCGTCGACGAGCCGGTACCATTCCGCCTTGGACACTGCTCCTGTTAAGATGGAGTCGCGTAGCGAGGCCCGGATGCAATCCGAGAGGGACTCAATCATGATCGCAGACGAGCGTAAATCCAAAAAACACCTGGTATCAAGCGTGCCAAATACATCTACTCAGAGCTCCACAAACGGACAAGATAGACCGAGCCACTCACGGCCGTCGGCTACTGACAACTCGTTTTTTGTGGATCCAAACGAAGCCAGAAATGACGAGGTCGATTTGCCCCGTATCGAGGCCGCTGTGCGATCGATTCTGGAAGCTGTGGGCGAAGATCCCGATCGCGAAGGGCTGCTAGAGACACCTGCGAGGGTGGCTCGCATGTACGCTGAGATGTTCGCCGGTCTGAAAAGCGATCCTGCTCGGCACTTGGCCAAAGTGTTTACGGAAGATTACGACGAGATCGTGCTGGTCAGAGACATCAGTTTCTGCAGTATGTGCGAGCACCATCTGCTGCCATTTTCCGGTAAAGCTCACATCGCCTATCTGCCCAGTGGCAAAGTGGTCGGGTTAAGTAAGTTGGCGCGAGTCGTTGAGGAAGTCGCGAGACGCCCACAAGTGCAGGAGCGTCTGACCCACACCGTGGCTGATCTGGTAGAAAACCGATTGTCGGCCCGCGGCGTGGCTGTTGTGGTGGAGTCGACCCACAGCTGCATGACGATGCGGGGCGTCCGAAAACCGGGTAGTTTGTGTCTGACGAGCGCCATGAGGGGCATCTTTCGGGATGATCCCAAGTCCAGGTCAGAGGTTCTTGGCCTGATTAATCGTCAGTCTTGAATCTTTGACGGCAATTTCTTGCGTTCTTGGGCGTGAGAGATTGACGTGGCCGGTATGAAGCGATCGAAATAGACCGCATGGACATCGAGCGACTACGTGTACAAGACGATCTGAGAGGCATCCTGGCCGGGGATGTCGATTGCGATGCAATTACCTCGCAATTGTACGCGTCTGACGCCAGTATCTATGAAATGGTTCCACTGGGGGTGATCCGGCCTCGGACTCTTGGCGATGTGGTTACTGTGGCCCAATACGCCGCTTCGAACGACCTGTCACTGCACCCGAGGGGCTCGGGGAGTGGCGTTGCTGGTGAATCGCTGGGTACGGGGCTGGTTCTAGACTTCTCTCGCTACATGCGTCGCGTGGTTGCCTCTTCGGACGACTCCCGTGTTACGGTTCAAAGCGGTGCTGCTCTGTCGCTGGTGAATCGGGCTCTGCGTTCGCGGGGGCGATGGTTTGGCCCCGATCCGGTCACGCGAAGCATCACCACCATGGGTAGCGTTCTGGCGACCAATGCGTCGGGAAGTCACTATCTGCGAAGCGGTTCAGCGCGAGATACGATCGAGTCGATGCGGATCGTAACCACTGATGGAGAAATCGTTGAGTTGTCGAAGCACGATTTGGTGATGGAGGAGGGGACTTCGGGTCGTCTGGCCCGGGGGGTCAGCGAAATATGCAATCAGTTTAAACCGCTGATAGATGCCCGCGCTGACGCTCCCAAGTCGCGGGGTGGCTATCGCTTTGATGATGTGATTGACTCCAACGGCCTGGTTGATCTAGCCAAGTTCATGGTGGGCACTCAGGGAACGCTTGGCATCATTGTGGATGCGACAGTCAAGACAGAGGCTATTCCGGCTCATCGCGGCGTTGTGCTGCTTTTCTTCCATCGACTTGATTCCGCAGCCCGTTGTGGCGTGGCTGCGTTGCGTCATGGGGTTGTGGCGTGTGATCTGATGGATCGCAGGTTGCTGGAGATCGCCAGAGATACAGACCAGGCTTTGGACGCAATTCTGCCTCGGGAAGCGGAAGCGATGTTGCTGGTCGAGATTCAGGGGGAATCTTTGGGTGATCTGTATGATCGTTTGTCAGTGATTCGTGAGGATCTGTCAGGTGGGCCCGACGGTGCGTTCACCACCGTTGATACAGTGCGTAAAAGTGATCGTGATATATATTGGGCGCTGTCACGCCGAGTGATCCCGCGTTTGTATCGTCTCAAAGGAAATGAATCACCTGTTCCCTTTGTTGAAGATCTATCGGTTCCCAGGGAAGTGTTGCCCGAAGTCCTGACAGCAATTCAGGACACATTAAAAGCGAGTCAGTGTACTGCCACTGTTTTCGCACATGTTGGGCATGGACAGTTGCACCTGCGTCCATTCCTGAACTTGGGCGATGCCAAAGATCGTGATCGTTTACATGATTTGTCAGTGCAGATTGCGGAAGTCGTCTGGAAATACGGCGGCGAAGTTAGCGTTGAGCACGCTGCCGGGTTGAGCCGGTCTTACCTGCTGCCGCGACAGTTCGGAGAACTTTGGCAGGCCATGGGGCAAGTCAAGCGATTGTTTGATCCCTCTCACCGACTGAATCCCGGAAAACTCTTTGGTGCTGTTCTTCAGAAACCCAATGAGAATCTGCGGCCCGCCGATCAGACGATCGAAGTTGTGGCCGAGAATCGCGTGCTGATCAAAGCAAATGAGTCAGTCGTCGCTGCAGCAAAACTCGAGGGCAAGCCTGTTCCGCAGTTGCAAGTGCTTCAGCATTGGCCTGCGGGCGGTATGGTCACCAACGTGGCCAGAGCCTGCAACGGTTGTGGCCGATGTCGGACGACGTCCACCAATGAACGGCAGTGCCCCGTATTTCGTGCGACCTATCGCGAGGAGGCGTCTCCGCGAGCAAAAGCGAATCTGTTGCGCGGCGTGCTGAGTGGTCAGTTGAGCGTCGATGATTTGACCGGAGAACGGGCCAAGGAGATCGCCGACCTTTGCTTCAATTGTCATCAGTGCCGGCTTGAGTGCCCTGCCTCGGTCGATATCCCCAAAATTGTGGGTGAGCTGAAAGCGCAGTACGTGGCAACCAATGGTTTGCCGGTATCGGACGCATTGATCTGCAGGATTGATACGGTTGCGGCCATTGGTTCGCAGTTGCCGTGGCTCGCGAACATGCTTCTGCGGGGGAAAACTTCGCGATGGCTCGCCGAACGCCTGTTTGGATTGTCCGCCTCGAGGGAACTGCCAAGCTTTTCTCGCCAGACATTTATTCGGCATGCGGCCGGAAGACGCTGGACGAAGCCGCAGCCACATGGCGGTTTGAAGGTCGCGTACTTTGTTGATCTTTACGCCAATTACTATGACCCCGATATCGGGAAGGCTTTGGCGGAGGTCTTGCAGCAAAATGGTGTTGGACTCTACGTGCCACCGACACAAGCCGGCAGTGGGATGGCCAGAATGACTTCCGGAGACATCAAGGGAGCTCGGAAAATCGCCCGCAAAAATGTTCGGTTGCTTGCGGACGCTGTGCGACAGGGGTACAGCGTCATTGCGACCGAACCTGCTGCGGTTCTGTGTTTGAAGCACGAGTATCCAAATCTGCTTGACGATGAAGACGCCCATCTGGTGGCAGATCATGCGTTCGAGGCCTGTGAGTTTCTCTGGCACCTGCATGAGGGAGATCGGTTGGCCCTTGATTTCGAACCGATCAATGCCAGTGTCGCCTACCATCAGCCGTGCCATCTTCGTGTGCTGGATCCTAAGCAGTCAGGGCCAAGTCTCATGAGCCTGATTCCCGAGTTGTCGGTCGAGCCTATCGAAGCCGGGTGCACAGGCATGGCTGGCACCTGGGGGCTACAGAAGAAGAACTACCGAAACAGCCTACGCATTGGTTGGCCCCTGATCTCGGCGATGAGGTCAGCCCGGGTGTCGATCGCGACCACCGAATGCAGCGCCTGTAAAATGCAAATTGAGCATGGTAGCGACCGTAAGACCCTGCACCCATTGAAGCTGCTGGCTTATGCTTATGGACGAATGCCCAAGGTCGAGAAAGAACTCGGCTGAATCAGCGGACTGCTGCGGGATTTGAACGGGATCAATTGCTGCGAGTTTGATGGAAATCGAAGTTCTCATGTTTGCAGCAGCCCGCGAATTGACAGGCTGTGACGCGGTACAGGTCGAGGTGGCTGGGGGCACTCACGTGCCAAGAGTCACTGAGAAAGCCCAAGATTCTGAGAAAGCCCAAGATTCTGAGAAAGCCCAAGATTCTGAGATGGCTGAGAATACTGAGATGGTCCGCAACTTCGAGTCGGCCACCGTGGACGAACTCATGAATGCATTGGCTACTCAATTTCCTGTCCTGCAGGCTTTGCTGCCTTCGTGTCGTATCGCGGTAGACTGCGAGTATGTCGGAACTGAAACCCGCATTGCGCCCGGGGCCGAAGTGGCGTTGATCCCGCCAGTCAGTGGTGGCTGAAGTCCTCCAGAGGGTGTGTGCTGAGGTACGCTTAGACAAATGGGTAGCCAGAAATCTTACGTCGAATTGGTCGATACACCGATCTGCATGGAGCCATTACGTCGCAAGATTGAGAATCCGGATGCTGGGGCGCATGGCTGGTTTGTTGGAGTCACACGCCGCACCACCGGGCAGCGGGTTACCGAGACGCTTCATTACGAGGCGCACAACGCGATGGCGAGGCGTGAATTGAACAAGCTTGCGGAACGTGCCGTTCAAGAATTTTCATTGCTGCATGTGGTGATCGTTCATCGCCTGGGAGAGGTTCCGATCGCCGAGGCCAGCGTTGCGGTGGGGTGCAGTAGCCGGCATCGCCCTGAGACCTTTGCAGCCCTCGAATGGATCATGAACACTCTCAAGAAAGAGGTGCCGATCTGGAAGCGGGAACTGTATTGCGATGGAAAGACTGAATGGGTTCATCCAGGCTTGAATTCCGAATCGCAGGGAGTCGATTCATGAATCAGCGTCAACGCATTTATCTGGACCATGCTGCTACATCCTGGCCGAAATCGGTCGCCGTTGTCGATGCCATGACCCGCTATGTTCATTCATGCGGTGCGGCAGCCGGACGTGGTGGATATCACGCAGCAGCCGAAGCTGATGGAATCGTGACAAACGTTCGTCGGAGCGTTGCTGCTCTGATTGGTACTTCAGATATCAGTAGTGTTTCCTTGCATAGCAATGGAACAGCAGCACTGAATGCTGGTATCCATGGGGTGTTGCGACCGGGGGATCACGTCGTCACCTCGGCTGCAGAGCACAATAGCGTACTGCGTCCCCTGCACTTTTTGCGTGACCGGAACATCATCGACTTGACCGTAGTCCCTGTCGATCGAGACGGAGTCACTGATGCTGATCAAATGCTTGCCGCGGTGACGAACACTACCCGACTGGTCACTCTTACCCACGCCAGCAATGTCACAGGTGCAATGCAACCGATCGAGTCAGTTGCCAAGGGCATGCAAGCCAAAGAAGGCTTCCTTCTAGTTGATGCAGCCCAGACTTTTGGAACGACCGCGATTGATGTAGCAATGGGGATCGATTTGCTCGCTGCCCCGGGACACAAAGCGTCCGCAGGGCCCCTGGGAACCGGGTTTTTGTACGTGAATCCCGCCATTCAAAATGAGCTCGTTCCCTTTGTGCAGGGAGGTACCGGCAGTCGCAGCGAATCGTTGGACATGCCAGCAGTCATGCCCGCGAAATTGGAAGCTGGCAACTTGAATGTCCACGCGCTCGCGGGTTGGGCCGTTGCACTACAGGAGCTTCGTAAAGCCGGTGTGGAGCCAAGGGAAACGATTGCCCGCTCGCTTGCATCTCGTTTGTATGACGGCTTGGCAGGACTGCCACACGTCCGCGTTTTTGGGAAATTCGGGCCACTGCCTATCGCCAGTGTCGCCATCGAAGACCTGGCGCCCACGGATGCTGCCGCGATTCTAGATGCAGAGTTTGGTGTTGAGACGCGGGCGGGGTGGCACTGCGCCGCGTTGATCCACGGTTACCTAGGCAGCGATCCGGAGGGTACACTTCGAATCAGTGCTGGGCATACGACGACTGAAGTCGAAATTGATGCTGCCGTTTCGGCGGTGGGGCAAGTTGCCCGCACGCTCCATTCTCATTAAGGCAAGTCAAAGGTATGTCGAAAAGCGACAAATCCAAATCGAACTCCGGCAAGACGAAAAAAAAAGCCGATCGCAAGAAAGATGGCAAGGAAATGTCAAGTCAGCCATCGGTAACCGAAGACTCGGATCAGAAAACAACATGGTACTCTGATGGATTGCGGTTCGAATGTACACAGTGCGGAGACTGTTGCAGTGGTGAACCCGGCTATGTGTGGGTTGAAGAGGCCGAGATTGCGGCGATGGCCACTGAGCTGGACATGCCGATCGACGCCTTCGAACGCAAGTTCATTCGGAATCTGGGATTCGACAAGAGTCTCATCGAGTATTCCGATGGAGATTGCATTCTGCTAGATCCCAAGACGCGGAAGTGCACGGTTTATGGTGCTCGGCCGATCCAGTGTCGCACTTGGCCATTCTGGGACTCGAACCTCAATGAACGCAAAGACTGGAAGGCAACTTGTGAAGTCTGTCCGGGGGCTGGTAAAGGAAAACTGTACACATTCGATCAGATTGAAGCGGCTCGAAAGCAAAAGTCAGTCTGAGCCAGAGTCTGTGATGCGATCCGGACTGAATTCCGGTTGCGCATAAAGAAAGCCTCGCCACAAATAAATGCCACGAGGCTTTCTCTTTCCCACGTCCACGAGACGTGTGGGTTACATCACTTGGCTGTGACTATCGAACCGAGTCTAGGCTTCGTCGCCAGACTTGTCAGCAGCCTTGTCCGTAGCCTTGTCCGCAGCTGGAGCAGCTGGGGTAGCGTCCGCAGCCTCTTCCACAATATTGCCACAGCAATCAACTGTTACAGGTGATTTGTGACAAACTTTGACCTGAATCTCTTTGGTCGACTTCACGGGAACGCAAACGGTGTAGGACTCAGACACTTCTTCAGTGACGTTGTCGTAAACCGTTACATCGCAGGAACGAGTTCGTTCTTCCGGTACGCAGACGGTAAAGGAAACCTCACGGGAACGATCTTCCGTTTCCATGCGGCTCTTGTTGACTGTGCGACTGCGGGTTTCCGCCGTGCAACTGGTCTTCTGTACCTTGCGGGTGCGACTTTCCATGCGTGACTTGCAAACAGAAACCATTCGTGTGCGAGTCTCTTTCACCATGGTTGTGACAGGGACCATGTGAGTACGCTCTTCAGAACGACACTTTTGAACACTGATTTCCCGTGTCCGCTCTTCCTGGCGGCACTTGGGCACGCAGACAGTACGGGTTCGGGTCTCGGTGGTTATGTCGCAGTAGGGAACGGTTCGCGTGCGTGTCTCCGTCCGTGTCTTGCAGACAGGGATCATGCGAGTACGAGTTTCGCATTTCATGGTGCAGACAGGGACTTTGCAGGTGCGAGTTTCCATTCGACTTTTGCAAACAGGAACTTCGCGGGTGCGAGTTTCCGTGCGGTACTTTGTGACGTTGCATTCACGGGTCTTTTCTTCGATTCGACACTTGTTCACGCAGACCTGACAAGTACGGGTCTCGTTTCGGTGCTTGGTGACCTTGCAAGTTCGAGTCCGCTCTTCTGTGCGACATTTTTTGACGCAAACAGTTCTTGTGCGTTCCTCGGTCTTGTAGCTGGTTGTCGTGTAGGTGTACGGAACTTCGCTCACCTGACGCTGCATCGTTGTGCACTCGACTTCCTCAGTCACAAGGTTTGGAACCCAGACTCTTTTCTGAATTACCTTGGGGGGACAACACGGATCAGCCGAAGGGCATTCAACCGATCGGCACTCGTATTTCCCAATGTCCTTGGTGACCGACTTCATCGTTTTTACAGGAGCACACTTGCTGACTTTGCGAGTCGCTTCGTGCGTTTTTGTGACAGGTACACGTACGCTGTAAGTTTGCTCAACTTCCTCAGTGTAAGGAACGTTGACGGTGTAAGTTGATTCTACATCTTCGGTGTAGGGCACCGAAACGGTGTAAGTCTGCTCGACCGTTTCCGTGTAGGGAACTTTGACTTGGTAGGTATATGTTTGTTTTTCGGTGTACGGAACTTTGACGCAATAGGTTTGAGTCACCATCTCTTTGTAGGGAACTGCGACCTGGTAAGAAACAGTCTTGCTTGACTTTACGGGAACTTGGACCCGGTAGGTCTGCTCAACCTGCTCGGTGTAGGGAATGCAAACCTGGTAGGTTTCTTCCCTGCTTTTCCTGACCGGAATGCACACAGTGTAGGTCTGCTCGACTTCTTCGGTGTACGGGACATTGACGGTGTAGGTCAGGGTTTTTGTTTCGCAGTAAGGCACCATGACGGTGTATTTCTGCTCAACCTGTTCTGTCTTGGGAACGCAAACCGTGTAAGTTTGCTCGACTTGCTCAGTGTACGGAACGCACACTTCATAGGTCTCCTCATGTTCCGTTGTGACCGGCACCATGACGGTGTATTGCTGTTCCTCGGTGTAAGGTACACAGACGTTGACGGTGTAGTTTTCCGTCTTGGTGCGAGTCTCGGGAATATTGACCGTGTAGGTTTTTTCGCGAGTTTCTACTCGGGCAACACGCCGAGTCACCTGCCGCGTACGCGTGCGAGCTTCTTTTGTGTACGTTGTGACGGGTACTTCTCGTGTTTCTGTCACGTATTTCGAACGCATCACGGTTCGCGTTTTGCAGCACCCTACTGATGATTTTTCGGTATTACTACCTGCAGTTGTGGCGCAAGGATTGCAGTCGCAATCTCCTGCGTAGCTAATGCCGTTTGCGGTAAGCGCGAACGCGACTGCAACGGCGGAATATGTAACCCACTTCACTTGTGTGTACCTCTGGTTTCGGGAGAAACGTGTGCAGGAAAGAACTTGCTGGTGTGGCAAAATGAATGAGCCACATCCCCCGAGCGGCTTGTTTCCGAGGTTAGACTGGCGATCTCGCTTTTCAAGTTCTCTGTTTGAAATCCCTGTTCGGTCGTCCAGTAAAAATGGAGCTCGAATGTTTTTTCGATACTTTCGTTACATCCGGTATTTTGTCTAGGGGTGCAACGTAATTCATCATCCTGAGGCGTCAGAGTTGAGGATTGCAGGTGAAGAGCGTCTCTGGAGTACTCATTATGTACGCGTGAAAAGCGTCCATAGTGAGGTTTGCACGTTGCCGTGTTGGCATAGAATCAGATTCAATTAACAGAATCTCGGGCCGGCTTTTCGCCCCAGCCTAATTTTTTTTCTTCCAGATAGTCAGCGAAGCGATTCTGTTCGATTGCTGCACGAGCCTCTGACATGATTCGCTGGTAGTAGGTCAGGTTGTGAATGGATAACAGAATCGGGCCGAGCATTTCGCCTGCGATAAACAGGTGTCGGATGTAGCCCCTACTATGCCTGCAGGCACAGCAGGGGCAGTGCTCTTCGAGTGGGCGAGTGTCCTCGCGGTGAATCGCATTGCGCAACTTCAATTGGCCGGTATCGGTGAAAGCCACGCCGTTACGGCCGTTGCGTGTTGGCATCACGCAGTCGAACAGATCAATGCCTCTGGCGACACTTTCGAGCAAGTCGATTGGCCGACCCACCCCCATCAGGTAACGAGGTTTATGTTTCGGTAATGTGGGGCAGGTGGCAGCCGTGATTCGATACATTTCTGTGGGGGCTTCCCCAACGCTTAGCCCACCCACGGCATAGCCATGAAAATCCATCGCGGCGAGTTCCGTCGCGCATTGGACACGCAGGTTCACATCTAAGCCGCCTTGCACAATGGCAAATCTGGCCTGGTCTTCTCGGGTGGCGGCCTCCAGGCAACGTTTGGCCCAGCGGATGGACCTTGCCATCGCGTCTTCTACCGCGTCGGTGG
>JAPKCI010000503.1 GCA_028823035.1 Rubripirellula sp. | reverse complement strand
ATAGAAGCGATGCAACCAGTGCGGAAGCCAAGACGGAAGAAAACCAAAAAGCCTCGTTGACCCGTCTCAGGCGTGCTGTGACGTCGTTGCTTGTTTTGTTTGACGGTTCATTCATCACCGATTACAAACGTGTTTGAAGGGCAGCACAGGGCACCACCCCCCTTTTGGTTCCTTCCGAAGGGGGTGGCGACACCCTGATACCTACGGGAACTGCGATGTTTCCTTGAATCATTGTTCATCCGACACAAACCGGAATTCAAAATGTTGAAAAAGAAAGGCCGACCTCCCGCCAGCGTCACAAAGATTTGTCCGATGTGCGGCTGCTCATTCAGCAAGCGGAAGTCCGAAATGGCTCGCCGGAAAACCTGTAGTTTGACTTGTGGTAGTCAGGCCCGAGGGTTGAAGGCCAGGTGGATCAACGCTTGCACCCGCCTTCAGGAACGGAAATTCATCTACCCAGACCAGATCCCAGAGTTTGATTCAGCGGATGGTCAGTTCAGACTCGCTCTAGATGGCAACGATTTCTATGAGATCCTGAACGACCATTCGGTACATCGATACGAATTGAAACTGGCCGGCAAGAGGCTTATTCTTGAGGACATTTCCGAGGTTGATCCCTGCGAGCTGCCGGGCAGTGCTGTGGATTACGTGTGAAAATGTGGGGTGATGCAACCACCGACCCGCTACGTCCTACGCTACGTCATCTCAGTCGCGGCTCCGCATCGCTCCATCGAGCCTACGCTTGAGGACTTCGCTCACCTGATGCGGCTCCGCATCGCTCCATCGAGCCTACGCTTGAGGACTTCGCTCACCTGATGCGGCTCCGCCTACTTGCCAGACGGACTCAGGGAAACACGAAAGCCGATGTTGCTGGAGCGGTACCACGGATCGTGCCTGTAGCGGTGCGCCGACCGACAATACCCGGCGGTGTAGTACCAACTGCCGCCACGGTACACGCGGTCCGAGCCCGATGATGGCCCCGTCGGGTCGGTCACGGCACCACTAGGGTAATCCCAACGATCCTGACACCACTCCCAAGCATTGCCGTGCATGTCATACAGCCCCCAAGCATTGGGTAGCTTGCCGCCTACTGGATGAGTTGTTCTTCCAGAGTTCTCACTGTACCAACCGTAATCGCCTAAGTCCGCCTCATCGTCTCCAAAACTGTACTTCGTCGTCGTCCCAGCACGACAGGCATATTCCCATTCTGCTTCGGTGGGCAAGCGATAAACATTACCGGCAGCCTTCTCGGCAGGCAGGTCGCTTAACCTGCGGCAAAACTCTAATGCATCGTCCCAACTTACCTTTTCAACTGGATAGTAAGCACCAAATTTGAATCTGCTCGGGTTAACGCCCATCACTTGCTCGTACTGAGTCTGCGTGACTTCATGGACACCCATCTTGAATGGTTTTGTAAGCGTTACCTCGTGACGTAACCTTCCAGGCCCTGGAACATACGCCGCGTATTCTTCATCACCTTCGCCCATCGTGAACTTACCAGCGGGGATCAACTTGAATTTCATGCCAATTGAGTTGGCTGATTCGGGCAAGGGCAACTCAACAGGTGTTGGATTGTTGGTCGTGGCTAGAGCTGGAGTACTGGTCGCAACTGGAGCCGTGGGCTGCCCCCGATCACACCCGCAAATCGCAACAACGGCAACACAAACAACAACAGATTTGAAAAGATGCATGCTCGCCCCAGTGGTTAAAGTTTGTTGACCAGCCACAAGCATAAACAAAAACCCCACCGCTCGGGGCTAAGCGACGGGGCGGGGCTGCACTAGGCAGAGGACGATTCGGGGCAGAAACCCGCCAAGTTTTTCCAGGTTTTGTGGGAAAAAGTTTTCTTGGCGGTGGCACATGGGAATTGCAACCGACCAGCAACGGCTACGAGCTGATCCCCAAACGTTAAACGTCATCGCCACCGGGGCCGGCCTGGCCGCCAATTTGTTCCGTCAGAAACGTGGAACCACCGGGGCCGGAAGTGCCGCCAATTTGTTCCGTCAGAAACGTGGAACCACCGGGGCCGGAAGTGCTGCC
>JAPKCI010000040.1 GCA_028823035.1 Rubripirellula sp. | reverse complement strand
AGTCTCAGCGTCTGGAGTCTCAGCGTCTGGAGTCTCAGCGTCTGGAGTCTCAGCGTCTGGAGTCTCAGCGGGTTGTGAAGCCGGTGTGCTTGGCACAGGTTGGTCAACGATCTGTTGGAGGGTTCCACTGCCCGAATTCCAGCTTTGAGGAATCTGGCCATCGGATCGTTCAGCCATCTGCTCTAACACTTTCTGATCCATCGAGTTGCTTCGGAACATGTATTGGCCGCTACCCAACAGCAAGTGGGCCCCGTTGGGGTGATCGCTGGCGAATCCTCCTACGTATTTTGGGGTGATAGGTTTGACGCCGGTTTGTGGGCCACGAACTCGTTTCAGTTCAGCGTTGATTTGATGTCCGGCATCACGCAAGCTGGCACGCGTGCCGCTCATCCAGCCTAGGTCCTCTTCCCAGGCAGAAAGCATTTCACCCACGAACAACGTGTACCCCAGGCCATCCGTGATATCGCGATCCGAAATCATACGATTCAGAATAAAGGTTCCATTGTTGGTGGTATCGATCGGAGTTTCTGTTGATCCAGTCACACCGGAATAGCAGGTCGCGTTGTACCTGATATCAGTTGCCGAAGGACAAATGAAAACAGGGATTCGCAGTTGACGAACTTCTTCATTCTGCTTGGCATAAACACTTGCGTTCTGATCGATTGCGTCGTAGACGTTTTGCGCGTCCAGCATCGGCAGGATTGCAGCAGCCCAGTTGTGGTGGAATCCTTTGGCCTCACTGAGTACTGGTCCCGTTTTGGCCTGAGTACCGATGGGGTAATGCCCAAGCGTTGCGTTGTAGGACGAAATTGCCAACGACAACTGAACCAGGTTTTGTCCGCAACTGCTGCGCCGCGCAAGTTCTCGCATGCCCTGCAACGCAGGCAGAGCCATCCCAGTTAAAACGCCTATGATGGCGATCACGACCAGCAGTTCAACAAGCGTGAAAGCGGTGCGGCCCATGGGTCTTGATGGTTGTTTTCGTATCATGAGTCGGGTCCTGCGAATGTATCATTCATATTGGGGTTCATTGAGTGGTTCGAGTCAGTGACTCGGTTTCTGTATCGCCTTGCATCCACCGTGCGGTGATTGCATCTTCCTGACGAGTGATCTCGATCCGCTCGGCAGTCTCCTCGTTCAGGGGCAGACTGATTGTCGCGAAGTGATCGACCGCGAGTAACTGTCTTGTGGCATCAATGGCAGCCTGCAATTGTTTCAGGTTCCGCTGGTTCTTTCCGTTGCGGCGAGAGGTCACTTCAGCACGCACAAACGCCTGAGTGCAGGCCATCACAACGATCACCAGAGCAACCACCAGCAGTAAGAAGGCAGTTCCCCGGCGGTTTTTCGGCAGCTTGACAGCAGTCGATCGGCACATGGTTTGAGGATGGTAGTATTTGGACTTCGGCATGTTCATTTCCCGGAGCTCTTGAGGATTGCTTCAACGACCCAGGGTGTCTGGTTGCCCTGTAAGGCGATTTCCAGGGCCAGACGCCGGTCATGCACAAACACGCGAGGTGTTGACTGCTGGGGCATCAAGTAGCGTTCAAAACGGACGCCTGATTCTTTACCCTTCACCTCTCTCGTTAAGCTCAGTTTGTGCTCATCCCAATTGTAAACCACGGAACTGTCATTCTGTTTGAGCGTCACCGGCCAATCGGATTCAGGGACAACCGTTTGCAGCGTGTTGGACGCATCCTTGCGGAACGTTTCTGCGAGCCGCTGCACGTCTCTGCGGCTCTGCCGAGCATGGGCCTGTCGGGTGCTCATGTTTGTTGCCGCTGCAAGGATGCCGACAGATGATGTGGCAAGCAGCGATAGCAGTGATAAAGCAGCCAAAGTTTCGATCAGGGTGTAGCCCCTTCGATGACTGGTCAGAAAACCAATCCGAGTGCAGGCTGCTTGATGTCTTGCATAGTGAGTTTTGTTTCGGACAGTCATCAGTGGCTTCCCCCATGACTTTGGCGGGGTAGATCGACGCTGGTTAGTTGCAACTTCAGTTGGCTTTGTGAGTTCCGGTCGGCAGTGGTAAACGTGGATTCTGTCACGTTGTCAGTCGGTTCCGGTACAGGTTGGTTCGGGAATCGCCAGGCATGTCTGACAGCCGAGGTTGTTGTTCCAGTTCGGACCTCAATCGTGACGTGCAGGCCTTGTCCGTCTACCGAACCCGTCGGGGTTGCGTCAAAAGATTTCGTGGTGATGGTGATTTTGCTGTTGGTTTCCTTCGCTGTCTGATCCGCTGCCGCTTTCGTTTCGGTTGCTAGTTGATCGAAGGGAATCTGCTGCACTCGCAATGCGATGTTCTCTGCGATCAACGTTGCAGCCAGGCGATGGTTGGCTTGACGGTTCAGGTTCGACGCGGTCCGTCCGAGCCGAAGCAGGCCAACAGATGCCACGGTGACCAGCATCGCGGCAATCACACATTCGATGATCAAACTGCCACGCCTGGCCCCACGACGTTGGCTGGGGTGGATGAAGTGATTCAAAATTTCGTTGCTGAACATGTCGCTGCTCTGAAATGATTAGCTGAGCGTGAGAATGAGAGTATAGAGATTGGCAAAAAAAGCATAAGCAATGGGAGCAATGATCGCCGCAATGAGTAACACAACGGCAGGAAACAGTAGTGCCACCAGCCAATTCACGTTGGCATCTGCGGTTTGCAGGTTCTGACGCGAGATCGTCCGCATCAATTGGGTCATTCGTTGTGGTGGTGTGCCGTCTAACCAGGCTGCTTCGTTAACGCTGATCCAACCTGCGTTTTTGATTGCGTTTGTACTGCTTTCGCCACTTTTAATTGACTCAACTGCCTTGGTGAAAGACTGTTTTTGTTGTCCTCTGCTGATTTTCTGGCCCAGAAGAACAATCTTCTGAAGCGGCCAGCCAGCATCCACTCCTTCTGCTATTGCGGTTAAAGCATCGGCATTGGGTTTGGCTTGGCATGGCAACAGGGGAATCCAGTGTTTGGGGAGAAACCGTAACCCCAGGCCATAAGACAGAAGTAAGGGCAAAAAGATCAGGAACAAACTGAGAAGGCTTAGTACCTTTATCACTAATCCGGTAGGCAAGGGCGATACTTTGACCAACGAGGACCTACCGAATTCAGCGTAGATTGAATCAAGCTGTGGAATGATGAATTGACTAAAGAATGCGAGGGCAGCAACGCTGAAGAGGCTCACGAATATCAGGTAGAAAAACTGGCATGAAATCGAAAGCGTCTGCGTTCGACGTGTGGCTGTGTCTCTGTGGTTTTGTTGGCGGTGGGTCGGTGCTTTGATTGGGTTTCCCGGCATCTGCATCGAAATGGCGGTGCTGATTTCGAGCGGCAGTTGCGAAGCCACGGCAGCGTCCAGTGGGTCTTCCCCGGAAGCAAGACGTTTGGTGTAGTCCTCGCATTGGCGTCGCAGAGGGCCCGACTTGGAAAATGCTTGGGCCGCTGTTCCCATCGGAACGCCGGTTTGGCTGACTATTCTTAGAGCGGAGTTGAGACTGCTCACGTAATTGCGCCGCTGACGGATTCCAAAATCAAGACAGAAAACGGTCGCAAATATTGCCAAAAAGAAGAAGATCATGCTTTGCCAGAACACAACTAGCGCAACAATGGCGACAATGCAAACCGCCCCCTTGATGAGAATCAGTAAGGTGTCGAGGGCGTGCCAACGTGAGGCTTTTATCAAGTAAAGTCCTCCATGAAACTGCGGAAAGCTGTCAACATGGCATTGAGCGTCGTTGAGATGCTAAGCCAGAGAATAGTGCCAGCCAAAATGGTGGCCACTACTGGTGCGGCTCCTGTGATTAGCCCGATTTTGCGTTGGGCGACTTCCAGATAATGTTCGGAAGCAAGTTGCCACTCGCGTTGCATCGGTGAGCGTTGGGTAGAAAGGATGACGTGCAGAATGGCTGAACCAGGGGCCTGTTGGCAATCCTCAGGAATAGCTTGGCCACCAGCCTCGACACGGTTGGCGGCGTCCAGCAGCCATTGGCGTTGACCTGAACAGGCAATCGCTTTCGCTGTGGTTCGGAAGGCCTCTGGGTAAGGGCAACCGATTGTCAGTAATCGGCTCATCGCAACCCCAGTGGTCGCCCAATCGACCGAGCTCAATGCGCTGCTGAACCCGGGTAGACGTCCAAAAGCCCATGCCAGTGGAAGCATTGTCAAAAGTAACATGGTTGTAGTGAGCAATATTATCGGCATGTAGCTATGCAGGCCTTCGCTGAGGGAACCTGCGTTGGCGTTGCTGAAATCGAATATCTGCATTGCGTTGGCGGTGGTTGCCTGGAAGTACCAAGCAATCGCAGTGCTTGCCGCGGCGATTCCTGTGATTGTGATCCATGCTTTCAACGCACATGTCCAGACTTGTTGTCGCATGCCGTCGCGTTCCAGTTGATGTTCAAGCCAACCAACCACAGCCTCGGGGTTCTGCGATGGGGCGAGCTGCAGTCTTCTTGTGACCGCGTCGGGAACGTCAATTTTCGGTGCCGCTACCATTGTGCGAACTCTCGGTAAACGGGAGCTAAAACAAACCATGCAATGGACAGCATCATGACGGAACCGAGTGACAATGTCACAACTTGCGGAATGAATTGACGCCACAGGTATTGTCGCTCTCTCGCCTTCTGGTCGAAGACGAAAGCGAGGTGATTAAGGTTTGCGATCAAGAATGGCTTGTTGACCGAGTCTGTAGAGGTGGTGTTGTCACTGTTTCCTTCAGGGTTGATTAGCTCTTTGACTCGGGGTGTCGAAAAAGAGAGATTCTCACCAGCTACCAGTTCCGTTTCCGATGCCATCATCGCGGCAGTCTGGATCGCCTCATGATCTGGCACTCCCTGCTCTAACTGGCTTGCCAGCGTTGAGTAAAAAAGGCTTTGCAGGTTCAAACGAGGCAGCTTCTGGGGTTTTATCAAAAACAGTTTCGCCAGCACACCAATGATTACCACGGTCAACAGTGGTACCCAAAAGTTGGTTTGCACCCAATGAGCGAGCTGCGCAATGAATGGCGGCCAGTTGATCACCAGCCCATCGTTGTCACGGATCAGCGGAGCCATCGCTGTGACGAAGGCAACGTAGGCAACGAAGGCAAGAATGCAGGGGTAAAACCAGATGAGCTGTGTTTCACCCCTCCGATCGTGCCGCTCACGAAGTTTTCCAGATAATACATTGAGCAGATTCGCATGCCCCGTACGCTCTGATGCACGAATGGCTGCCACGACTTGAGAACGATCTGGCGTTTTGAGCTGAGCGAAACTGGCATCAAGACTCTCGCCACGTTCAAGAAGTTCAGTCAAAAATTTTGATGTCCTGGCAACGCATCCGAACCGCCGATCAGAAAGACGGCGGAGAGAGTCAATCACCGGCGACTTGAGTTCCATTGCGGAAGCCACTTCGTCAAGCAGTTCGGCTGTCTGCAGGTCGTTGAGTTTAACCATGAATCAGCTGTTGCCACGGTGGTACCGAAGGCAACCGAAAGAGCATTGTGGGGATCGGTTTCCGGCTGCGCTGTCGGTTACCAGTCTAACGGGATCTTGTTTTCATTGCACAAGGATTATTGCACAAGGATGATTGATTATCGCACAAGGATGATTGATTAACGCACAAGGGTGATTGATTATCGCACAAGGAGGATTGATTAACGCACAAGGATGATTGCACAAGGATTGAATAGGCAATAAGGATGTGCCCAGGCGGTTTTTGAACGTTGCAGTTCCGGTATCGTGTCGTTCCTTTGACTAAGTTTGCCGGGCGACAGATCAAGCAAGGGTGACGGGCTGGCAGTAACGCTCGTCCTTGGTCAGTTCGTCTGTCCCCATGGCCGACTGACGTTCTTGCCGACTGACGTTCTTGGTTCAGCGCACGGCAAATGATCCGAATGAACTAGGTTTTATACAGTTGCGGCTCCTGCAAATTGGGTTTGGGGGCTCTAGGGCGTCCCTTGTCCATTTGTGGGGTTTTCGCTAGGATCACCCACTTAAATATGCTTTGGGCAACCGTGCCTTGGCACCATATTCGCAAATCAACGCGGCAGATTGGGACGAAGGGCGAAGATTTCTCAGTGAAATCGATGCTCTGGAGACTGTCTTTAGGACAGGTTTCTCGTAGCCCGTCGCGGCAAAATGAAGGATTTTAAGTGGCAGACGCAATTGTCAAGGAAATGATCGAAGCAGGTGTTCACTTTGGGCATCGCACCAGTCTGTGGAATCCAAAGATGTCACCGTACATCTTCGGCAAGAAGAAACAGATCCACATTCTGGACATCCGGGAAACACTTCGCGGTTTACTCCGGGCAAAAAAATATCTGAGCCAAGTCGCATCCGGTGGCAGTTTGATCCTGTTTGTCGGTACAAAACGTCAGGCAGGCGAAGCGGTAGAAGCCCAAGCGCTTCGCTGTGGCATGCCTTTTGTAAGTGAGCGGTGGCTCGGTGGTACGCTGACGAACTTCCGTACGATTCGCAGCCGCTTGGGGCGTCTGGAAGAATTGGAAGAGTTGCGTAGCAGTGACAAACTCAACGATTACAGCAAGAAAATGCAGTCATCGTTGACCCGCGAATATCGCAAGATGTACCGAAACCTGAATGGGTTGCGGTCCATGAATCGGTTGCCTGAGTGCTTGTTCATCGTCGATCCCGGCAAAGAGCGGAATGCAGTCCGAGAGGCAAAGCGTCTAGGCATCGCAACCGTGGCACTGATCGATACTGATAGTGATCCCAGCGACATCGACCTGCCGATTCCCGGTAACGATGACGGGATCCGCAGCGTTGAATTGGTGATGCGGAACTTGGCTGACGCAGTCATCGCCGGTAAAGGTCAGATGGCGATGAATAAGAGCAGCGAGAAGGCATCTGGTTCAGAGCCAGCCGCTGTTTCAGGAAAGCCTGTCACTGCTCAATCAAAGCCAGTCGCTGCTCAAGCAAAGGCTGCTCCAGCAAAGGCAGTCGCTGCTCCAGAGCCAACTGCTGACGCTGCTCCAGAACCTCCAGCGGCAGAGGGTTGATCGATAGGGTTCCGGAACCGACGTGAAAGTTCTTTTGAGTGAGCTGGCTGGTTCAGGTCACTTTGGATTTTCCATGGTTGGATTCGGGTCCCCGGGAAGAAAAAGATCCCAGCTCGGCGGGATTGCCTCGATAGAGCGAGGCTGGTCAGTACAACCGCATGTGGTAAAGCGAGACGATTCAGGTTCGTGATGTTCCCAATATCATCTGCATCAGGACCACATGTTCGGGATGCGGTAAACACACACTCGTGGCGGCAAGATATTCGTCGGCCCATGAGCAGATGAACGGCTTCGTGCAGAGACCCACGTCAACGCACTTGGCAAAGTTTAAATTCGATCGGCAAATGTCAGGTCGGGCGTCAGTTCCGGCTTTGTCACAAACAAACATGTCAGCGTGAAATCGCAAAAGGATCCATTGAAGGGATACAATGTCTATTTCTGTCAAAGATGTAAGTGAATTGAGAAAAGCCACCGGCGCAGGAATGATGGACTGCAAGGAGGCATTGAAAGAGTCTGGCGGGGATTTCGAGGGTGCACTCGACGTCCTTCGCAAGAAAGGCCAAAAAGTTGCCGCTAAGCGAGCTGATCGTGATGCCAACGAAGGCGTTGTGGTTGCGCTTCTGAACGAGGAAGGCAATTGCGGATCGTTGCTGGCTTTGAGCAGCGAAACTGACTTTGTCGCTAAGAATGATGAGTTCATTGGGTTTGCAAACGCTATTGCCGAACTCGCGGCGAGCAACAAAGCGGAAACAAAAGAAGATGTCCTTGCACTTCCGTTTGAAGGCATGACGGTTGCCGAGAAGCTGATCGAAAAAACTGGTGTCATCGGTGAGAAAATTGAGATCTCCGATTTTCAGATCGTGAGTGGTGAAAGTATTGCTTCTTACGTTCACGCCGGTGCGAAAATTGGGGTTCTGGTCTGCTACAAAGATGGCGGCAAAAAAGAACAGGCTCCTGGGTTTTTCCGAAGTGTTGCCATGCACATCGCTGCAATGAGTCCCTCGATCCTGCATCCTGCAGAGTTCGATGAGGAATTCGTCGCCAAGGAAACCGAGGCGTTGAAAGCCCAGATCGTTTCTGAGAACGAGACGAACGCTCGCGAGAATCTCGGCAAACCGCAGAAAAACGTGCCTCAATACGCCAGTCAGCGTCAGTTGACCACTGAGGTCATGGCTCAAGCAGAAGAGGCGATCAAGGCTGAGCTTGCGGCTGAGGGTAAGCCTGAGAAAATTTGGGACAAAATTGTTCCGGGTAAGCTTGCGAGATTTGTGCAGGATAACACCCTTCTGGATCAGGAAAGATGCTTGCTTAGTCAGCTGTATGCTCTGGACGATTCGAAAACCGTTGAAGCGGCGATCAAGGATCTGGGCGATGAAGCCGAAATTGTGGCTTTCAAAAGGGTCGCCGTAGGCTGATTCCCGCTGCGGAGGGGCAAGCCGGATTTTGCTCCGAAAGATGAAGAGAGCCTCGCCGAACCTCTCCGATCCGAGCGAGGTTCGGCGAGGTTTTTCGTAGGATGGGATGCGAGTCGTGTCTCTGGAAATCACCTGAATTTGTTAGCGATTGAGAGCAGTATGCCTGACGAACCCGAGTCTGATAGACAACCGCTGCGATTCACGCGTGTCATACTCAAACTCAGTGGCGAGAGTCTGGCTGATGGTGGCGGACGGGGAATCAGCGGCGAGGAGGCGGGGCAGATCGCCCGACAAATCAAGCAGGCCCATGAATCGGGATGCCAAATCGCAATCGTCATTGGTGGCGGTAATATCCTGCGAGGGGCACAGTTCTCGGGCACCAACGCGTTGGTACAGGAGGCGACTGCCCATTACATGGGAATGTTGGCCACGACGATCAATTCGCTGGCGATGCAGGATGCGATTGAATCCCACGGGCTTCAGACCCGTGTCATGTCGGCGATTCCGATGGACAAAATCTCGGAAACATTCATTCGAAGGCGGGCGATTCGACACCTCGAAAAAGGAAGAATTGTTATTTTGGCCGGCGGCATCGGTAATCCGTTTGTCACCACCGATACCGCGGCAGCCCAAAGGGCATTGGAGCTAGAGGCTGATGTGGTTCTCAAAGCCACGCGAGTCGATGGGGTTTACAGTGATGACCCTGAAAAGAATCCGCACGCGGTGCTTTACGAGTCGTTAAGCTACAAAGAAGTCGTCACCAAGAATCTTAAGGTCATGGACGCGACTGCGATTGCCTTGTGCAGGGAGCACGATAAGCCGATTCTGGTTTTCAACTTCAAGAAAGATGGAAATATCGTCAAAGCGATTTCAGGAGAAAGCATCGGCACTTGGATTGGCCCCACAATCGGCTGATTGTCCGATCTCGATTTAACCGACAAAAACAATAACCACTAGGTCTTCACACCAAGGACGCCACTATGCCCGCAGACGAAATCTTGATGGATGCCGAACAGCGCATGGAAAAAGCCATCGCACACCTCGGTGACAGCCTTTCCGGAATTCGGACCGGAAGAGCAACCCCCGGTTTAGTTGATTCAATCAGGGTTGAAGTCTATGGATCCATGCAGCCGCTCAAGCAACTCGCCTCAGTCGGTACGCCTGAACCGCAGCAGATTGTGATCCGTCCTTACGACGCAGGCACGATCAAAGACATCGAGAAGGCGATTGTTGCCGGCGACCTTGGTCTGAACCCACAGAATGACGGCAGGATCATTCGGCTGAATGTTCCTGCCCTGTCGACTGAGGTGCGAAAGAAGATGGTTTCTCGCATCAAGGAACTTGCCGAGGATGCAAAGATTTCCGTTCGGAACATCCGACGTGATGCCAACAAGGCCGCTGACACCGAGGAAAAGGCCAAGGAAATCGGCGAAGATGACCGCGATAGAATCAAAGAAGAAGTTCAGGAACTTACTAAAAAACACGAAGCTCAGGCAAGCGAGATGGCGAAGTCGCGTGAAGCCGAAGTCACTGATAACTGAACCTTAGGCGACGAGTATTCACGAGATCGATTCAGGGGCGCACCATCATGGTGCCGCCCCTTTTTTGCAGCATCCGGCAGCACACCACAGCCAATCGCTTCACGTTCACCCTTGCGTTGACCTTGACCGTGGGGCAGTCCCCGTGGCGGACGCACTGCCGCCCAGATCTATACCGACCACCACTCACCAATCCATCGAGGTCCACGCTATGAAACCGCGTTTGCTGATTCTGGCCTTACTGTCCCTTTCCCTGGCGTCCGCATGGGGTGTGTCAGCCGTTGCTCAGGATGCGAATGCTGATTTTGTACTTCCCGCGACGGATGATGGTTTGCCCGGTGCAGGACCCATCCGGCGTTATGGTTGGTTCACCGATCTTTGGAAAAACCGTCGTGGACAGTTCGCCAGCCGCGCTGCGGCCGAGCGTGGTGGCATCGTGTTTCTGGGAGATTCTATTACTCAGGGATGGGGCGACGATTTTCGCGGAGACTTCAAGGATCTGACCGTCGGAAACCGTGGGATCTCTGGCGATACCACGCGAGGGATGCTCATTCGACTTAAAGAAGATGTGCTGGGTTTAAATCCCTCGGCCGTCGTGATGTTGATGGGCACTAACGATCTGGAAGAGCATGCTGAACCCAAGACGATTGCTGCCAATGTGAAATTGATCATCCGGGATTTGAAAAAGCACAACAGTGAAATGCCGATCGTGTTATGTCTGGTCTTTCCCAGTAGTACATCAAAGAGCCGCCCAAGTGATCAGATCCAGCAGCTCAATGGATTGCTGGCAGCCGCAGTGAAAGGGGATCCACAGGTCACGGTTGTCGACACCTGGACGCTCTTTGCTGATGAGAACGGCGATGCCAAGAAAAATGAGTTCCCCGACCTGCTGCATCCGAACCGGCTAGGGTACGAAAAATGGTTGGCAGCGATTTGGCCCATCCTTGCGACTCATGGTTTTGTCGACACCACAATGCCCTCAGCTGAGTTGGAGCCAGGGTTCACGTCTTTGTTCAACGGGAAAGATCTGACAGGATGGGGCTACCTTAGAACGACCGACAAAATGCGAAAGAGCCGTGAACGCTGGTTGGGCCGAAATCCTGAAAATGCACCAGCATGGCCGTTGGTCGATGAACCCGTTTCCTTTGACGGCAAGCAAGGTACGCCCGATGGCCGCTACGTTGCGGTTCATGGCCGCTTGGTAGTTACCACCCCTGCCGAGGGCAGGGCGATTCAACAACTGTGGACCACCAAAGAATTTGACGGAGATTTTCAGCTGAAGTTGGAATTTCGGGCAACAC
This sequence comes from Rubripirellula sp., assembly GCA_028823035.1. Classification (GTDB taxonomy): domain Bacteria; phylum Planctomycetota; class Planctomycetia; order Pirellulales; family Pirellulaceae; genus Rubripirellula. Next base: position 25,034 of record JAPKCI010000040.1, on the reverse strand, counting down.
CCAATGCCGACAGCGGAGTGTTCATTCGAGGACCACAGCTGCAATGTCGCGATTTCCCGCTCGCAGGGCCCTACAAAAATCTGAAGCACTATCGGGCTGGGGATTGGAACGAATTGGTGGTCACGGTCAAGGATTCAGTTGCTCATTGTACTTGCAATGGCGAGGTGATCGAAGAAGCGTTGCAGGTGCCGGCATCTGGTCCAATCGGCTTGGAAGGGGATCGCGGACAACTTGAATATCGTCGGATCAGAATCAAACCGCTGTAGCGGTTGGGGTTCGCCTGTAGCTGGCGATCGCCTATTTCCAGGCCTGTCTCTGCAACCGCGTTGTCTCTCAGGCAGGGCGGACTTCCTGCGGATAATAGTTGGGGTGGGCAACAAACGGCAGCAGGTGGCGGGCTAGTTTGGGTGTTTTGTAGCGTGATGCCGCGAATTGCGGGATGTCAGAGCCGTTGTTTGGGGCGGAGTCTGCCGGCTGGTCCTATCAGGACGAAGGAAACACAAGCTGCGCGAAAGTTTGGTTCCATCGTTTTCGGCTGACGCTATTCCTGCCACGGGTTTTCGTCTACCGCTGACTATCTAGAATCTTGTTTCCTGTTTGTTTCTCCTACCCGCGTCATTCAGCTATGCCTCGATACAATCCGTCTGAAATAGAACCCCGCTGGCAGGCCTACTGGGATGAGAATCAAACGTTCAGAACGCCGGAGAATCCTGGGCAGAAGAAACGTTACATTCTGGACATGTTCCCCTATCCCAGCGGGGATGGTCTGCATGTGGGGCACCCTGAAGGCTACACGGCAACCGACATCGTTGCCCGGTTCGCACGATGCCAGGGCGAGAGTGTGTTGCACCCGATGGGGTTCGATGCCTTTGGCTTGCCCGCCGAAGAACATGCGATCAAGACGGGCGAGCATCCCAGAGTTCAGACCCAGCGCAATATAGATAATTTTACTCGGCAGTTAAAAATGCTGGGTTTCAGTTACGACTGGGATCGGATGGTTGCCACCACCGACGAGGACTATTTCCGCTGGACGCAGTGGATCTTTTTGGTTCTGTACGACACATGGTTTGACGCGGAGACGCAAAAAGGACGTCCCATCGCTGAATTGCCCATACCACCTGAAATTGCGACTAAGGGAGAGTCAGCGATCGGAAGGTATCAAGATGGTCAGCGTTTGGCTTATCAAGATGACGCGTTGGTGAATTGGTGTCCGGCACTTGGAACGGTCTTGGCCAACGAAGAGGTACAGGATGGTAAGAGTGAGCGTGGGGATCACCCCGTCAAGAGAATCCCACTGCGTCAGTGGATGCTCCGGATCACTTCCTATGCGGACCGTTTACTGGACGGTTTGGAAAACGTTGATTGGCCGTTTGGGATCAAAAAACTGCAGCAGGACTGGATCGGACGCAGCACGGGCGCCGAAGTTGATTTCTTTGTCGGTGATGAGGCTGCCGGTGCAGCGTGGGCTGAAGAACGCCGTAGCAGCGGGTTCCCGTCAGAACAGAGCGGTCAGGCGCTGAGGGTCTATACGACCCGACCCGACACGCTGTTTGGAGCGACCTATATGGTGGTGTCACCTGAGCACACCATGTTGGAACAACTGACGACTCAAACGCAGTCTGAGCAGGTACGGGAGTACTGCGAAAAAGCATCGTTCAAGAGCGACCGGGAGCGTGCCGATGGGGACCGGGACAAGACGGGCGTCTTCACGGGCAGTCACGCGACCAATCCCGTCAACGGCCAACCGATTCCGATTTGGGTGGCGGACTACGTGCTGGCCGGATATGGAACCGGTGCGATCATGGCCGTTCCTGCGCATGACGAACGTGATTTCGAGTTCGCGAAACAGTTTGGCTTGGTGGTGATCCCAGTGGTGGATCCTCCGGCCGATCATCCCCAGCGAGATCAGATCATGGCTGGCGAGGGGTGCTTTGCCGGTCAGGGAAATGCAATCAATAGTGACGCCTTCGATGGTCAGGAAACCAACGCCGTCAAAGCTGCCGTGATCGGGATGCTTTGCGAACAGGGCGTTGGTTCAGAGGCGGTGAACTACAAATTGCGTGACTGGCTGTTTTCGCGACAGCGATTCTGGGGCGAGCCTTTTCCGATTCTGCACGAGGTCGATGGCGATGGCAATCTGACCGGCGCGAAGCGTGCTGTGCCGGACCGTGATCTGCCGGTTTGCTTGCCTGAGTTGGAAGATTTTAAGCCGCATGGTCGACCCGAACCTCCGTTGGCCAAAGCGGATGACGACTGGCTGTACGTGACGCTGGATGGAAAGCGTTATCGGCGTGAAACCAACACCATGCCACAATGGGCAGGATCCTGCTGGTATTACCTTCGCTACATTGATCCCAAGAATGATCAGGCCTTGGTCGATCCAGGCAAAGAACAGGCGTGGATGCCCGTGGATCTTTATGTGGGGGGTGCCGAGCACGCAGTGCTGCACCTGCTTTATTCACGGTTTTGGCACAAAGTGCTTTACGACCGGGGGCATGTTAGTTGTCCCGAACCGTTCGGCAAGTTGGTCAATCAGGGAATGATTCTTGGCGGAGTCGAGTTCAGCGGATACCTCAATCAGGCGGGGCAACCTGTCTCAAGTAAGCAGGTCAAGCGGAACGCCGAAGGGGATCGGATTGGACCCGACGGAAGTATCGTGAAGTCATCCACACTCAGTGAGGATGTGGTGGAAAAAAAAGGGGAAAGCTTTGTGCTCAAGAGCGACCCCGGAATCCGTGTGGACAGCCGTGCCTTCAAAATGTCCAAGAGCCGCGGCAACGTCGTCAACCCCGACGAAGTGGTGCGCGAGTATGGCGCAGATTCGCTACGGTTGTATGAAATGTTCATGGGACCACTCGAAGCCACCAAACCCTGGGCGATGAACGGGGTGGGCGGTGTCCGCAATTTCCTGGACCGCGTTTGGCGAATGATGGTTGACGCAAAGGCTGATGAACTCGTGCTTGCCGCGGCCTTGTCGGATCAGGCATGCGATGCTGATCAGAATCGCATGTTGCATACGACAATCAAAAAGGTCACCGAAGATACCGAGTCCATGAGTTTCAATACGGCCATCGCTCGAATGATGGAATTCACCAATTTCTTTACCCGAGCTGACTGTCGTCCCAAAGAAGCGATGCAGCAGTTTCTGGTTCTGCTCAGCCCCTATGCTCCCCATATCGCTGAAGAATTGTGGCAGTTATTGGGAGGAAACGAGTCGATCGCCAAACAGCCCTGGCCGCAGTGGGAAAAAGAAGCTCTGGTTGAATCAAGTATCGAGGTGCCTGTTCAATTCAATGGCAAGGTTAAAGTGAAAATTCAGGTCGCACCCGATGTCAGCAAGGAAGTTCTGTTGCAAACGGCTCTGGAGGACCCAAAGGTGCTGTCGCTGCTGGAGGGCAAGACGATTGTCAAACAGATCGTGGTGCCTGGCCGCCTAGTTAATTTGGTGGTCAAGTAGCCAGTCGTGGTCCCGTTGCAGAGGCAGGTGCCCATGTCCGCAGTTGTGGGAATGCACGGCGCTGAAATCTGAGGCGTCGCAGTGTCGTCGCAGTGTCGTCGCAGTGTCGTCGCAGTGTCGTCGCAGTGTCGTCGCGGCAGGAGCGACGCCCGGTTCCTGTTGATTCGGGCGGCACTTGCTTGCCAAAGCCAGGGACTGGTCCCAGCAGGCTGGCTGTGGTGCCCAGACGAAGTCGAGCAGTCAACGTTGGTGCCCAGACGAAGTCGAGCAGTCAACGTTGTTGCATGGACGATGTTTGGTCAAGGTCGATCAGTTCTCGAATTCGATGATCTCGAGTCCTTCATTCGACTCGGCAAGCTCATCGATGACGTCGAAACCAATGCTGGTGTTGGCGACGTTCATTTTTTTGAGATTAGGGAGTGTTCCCAACTTTCGGAAACTGTCATCCGTCAACAGAGTTCCGGCGACGGTCAAGTCCTCAAGGTTTACCAATTTCATCAAGGTGTCAATCGACTCGTCAGAGATAGATGTCGCCTTCAGATTCAAGGCTTTCAGTTTGGTGAGTCCACCATACTCATTAAGGGCTTCGTCGTTCAGCTTTGTTTCCCAAAGGGTCAATACTTCCAGGTTGGTCATTTTGCCAATCTGCTTCATGCCTTCGGGCGAGACGAGGCGGCATTCGCTGATGTCCAGATAGTTCATCTTGGGTAGGGTGGCGATGATCGCCATGCCAGCATCGTTGAGCGATGAGTCTCGCAATTCAAGACGTGCAAGTTCGTTTAGTTGTTGAATGTTCTTGAGACCCTCACCGGTGACATCGGTGCCACGGATACGCAGTCGCTTTAGGTTCGTGAAATTGGCTACCGCTGCCATTCCTTGATCTGTCAGTTTGGTGTAATCCAGTTGCAGCGATTCAAGAGTCGTTGTGTTCGCTAACGACTTCAGCGCCGCATCGCTGATGGTAGTACAGTAATTGGCATTGAGTGACTTGAGCGGTAGGCCTGCGATGTGTGCGATCCCGGCGTCGTTGACATTCGCTTTTTCGACTTGAATGTCAGCGAGTCGCTTTAGACTTGTGAGATACTTCAGACCGTCATCCCCTACGTTTGTATTTCGGAGGTCGATGGCCCTCAATTTATGGAGGTTCTTCAGGTTCGACATCCCCTCGTCACTGACGCCGGTACGACGCAGGAATAGAACTTCCAGATCGGGCAGATCGCAGAGAGCCTCGAGGGTTGGGTCGCTGATTGCCGAATTGGAAAAGTCAATTCGTTTCAGAGATTGAAGAGAGGCCAATGCCTCCATCCCGGCATCGGTCACGCCTGGACCCGAAAAAAGCGCTTGCTGCGCGTTGGGGACTCCGGCTAGATCAGGAAGAGCATCGCTGATCGGTTCATCAGAGACGATGGAGAAGGCTGTTACGACGCCATCGGTATTCCGCGTTAGACTGAATCCCGCTTTCTCTAACGCGGCGACCTTATCAGGGTCATCTGCTGGCAGGGAAGTTTTGAGGGTCCGCTCGTTTAATGAATCTGCAGAATTGGGACCCGTCGCAGTGCTACTTGGATCGGTGGGCGAGGATCCGCGATCACATCCGCTGAGCACGATTCCAGCGATCAGACAGAGACTGGCGGAGATGTGATAAAAACAGTTCTTTTGCATGGGTCGGTAGTTTTTCAAAGGTGGATTTGCGTCGGAACGCAACACCGGGTTGAGAAAATGCAACATTTTAGGGTTGCGGACGCGGTTTGTAACGGTGTGTAGTGGTGTCGGCGGGGTCAGCTCAACGCTGTGCTTTGGCCAGCAGACAGGGTAGACGTTTACCGCGGTGCTGGCAACGAATCAGGGACCGCTCAAATCAATCAAAATGATTGTTAGAAACGGCTCCCTTTGTTATGGTGTGGAGGCACTCAAAAACGCAACTACGGACTGATTAGGTCCATCAATTACACCCTTGAGGGATATTCATGAGCAGAAAGAGCACAAGACGAAAGTTCATCGGCCAGTCCGCCGCGCTGACGGCAGGGGTTGGGTATTGGGCCGGAACAAGCCCGGATCTGATGGCTCAGACGTCAGCCTTGCAGGCTCCCGCCGCAGCATGCGTAGGGGTTGGCGGCAAGGGCGGTAGTGACACCAGCCACATCAGTGAGAATGGCGTGTCGATTGTTGGTCTGTGCGATGTTGACGGAAATACGCTGACAAAAAAGGGACGAGAGTTCCCGGACGCGAAGCAATTTCAGGACTTCCGTGAAATGCTGGAAAACCTTGGTGACAAGGTCGATATCGTCACGGTCAGCACACCCGACCATTGCCATGCGGCTGCGGCAGTACGAGCAATGCGGATGAAGAAGCACGTTTACTGCCAGAAGCCACTGACCTGGTCGATTGGTGAGGCTCGCACGATGCGTGAGACTGCCGAGAAAATGGGTGTGGTCACGCAAATGGGCAATCAGGGAACTTCTGAGAATGGTCTTCGCGAAGCCGTCGAAGTCATCCGCAGTGGTGCCATTGGCGATGTCGAATCCGTTCACATCTGGTCCAATCGGCCAGTGTGGCCACAGGGGATTGGACGACCTGCGGGTGCTGACCCGGTTCCGGAATCTCTTAACTGGGACGGTTGGATCGGACCTGCTCCGATGCGACCGTACAAGAAGGGCGTCTACCATTCCTTCAAATGGCGTGGTTGGGTCGATTTTGGCACGGGAGCTCTGGGCGATATGGCTTGCCATACCACGAACATGCCTGTCATGGCTTTGAAATTGTGGGATCCCATCGCGGTGACCGCAGTCAAGAACCCGGGTTTGTTTGAGGGTGAGACCTTCCCTGGAAGTTCGTCCTTGATGTTTGAGTTTCCTGAGCGTGAAGGTCTGGCACCGTGCAAGTTCTACTGGTACGACGGCGGTAACCTTCCGGGCGACGACATCATTTCGCAACTGCCAGCATCGTTCCAAAAGCGGATCGCGGAGCAGAAGAAGAACCCGAATCGCAAAACCAGCGGTGCGGTTGTGGTGGGTAGCAAGGGTTTGCTCTTCTCTCCTGACGATTACGGTTCAAAGTACTACCTGTTACCGGAAGACAAGTACAAGGACTTCAAAAAGCCTGAGCAGTCCTTGCCGCGTATTCCGTTCAAAGGTGGTGGAGACCAACGTCAGAAATGGGAGTTTGTCAGCACCATCAAAGGTGACTACGAACCAGGAACGATGTCGAACTTCGGCTATGCCGGGCGGCTCACAGAAACGATTTTGGTTGGTAACCTCGCCATGCGTGCCGGCGAAGGTCAGCGGATCGAGTGGGATCCGAAAACATTGACCAGTCCGAACGTTCCCGCAGTGAACGAGTTCGTTCATCGCGATTACCGCAAAGGTTGGGAAGTCTAGGCTCCGTTGCCGAATCAGTTTTGTTAGACAGATGATGGGCTGGTGGAGTCAATAGACTCCACCAGCCTTTTTTATGCGTTGCATGACAGGTCGCATTGTGCAGCATTCTTGATTGGGGCCTGGAGTGCCATTTGCCTGCCACTGCATGGTGTACTGCTGTGCAGTCTGTGGTTCCGCGTGGCAGGCGGCCTTGTTTGGATGACTGTGCTACTCATGACTGCTAAGCTGTAGGTCGCCTTCCTTGTACTCTTTGAAAAGTGCAGGCAGTTACATCATTCTGAAAGTGGAAGTTGATTCATGAAACGTCTGATTCTGGTGTTTGGCCTGCTGGTTGGGTGGGCGTCTCTGCATGGGGTGCCCGCTGAAGAGCTTTCTGATCAGAGATGCAAGGATTTGTTGACTCAACTGCAACCGGGTGAAGACGCGGTTTGGCGAACCATCCCATGGAAGTTATCGGTGCTTGATGCACGCCGGGAAGCATTGCAGCAGGACAAGCCGATCTTTATCTGGGCCATGGACGGGCACCCACTTGGCTGTACGTGAAACAACGGTGTCATCGACCGTGCGTCGACCTTCGCCCAACCAGAGATCGTACAACTGCTGAAGACACGTTTCGTTCCCGTTGCCATTGATCAGGCCTGCCAGAGACGGCAGAAGGATGAAGAGGGACTGCTGTATCGTCAGATCGCAGGACAAGGTCCACGGAGCAACTTTCAGTCCACCACGCAGGGATTCTATATCGCCACTGCGAGTGGAGAACTGCTGCTATACAACAACAATCGCGACCCTCAAAAGCTTTTGCGTTTGATGAAGGAACGTCTTCGTGAATATGACTTGGGCGCCTATCCCTTTGATCAAGCCAAGTTGAAAGCTGAAGTTGACAGGGCGGGGACTCAGAAGAAGGATGCCCGGTATACCCTTCGACCGCCGGAAAACGGACTTGTTGTACGCGTTCACGCCAAAGTACTGGGGGGCTATGAACCGGCCAAAACCCCCAGTCGTGAGCTGTTCCAGAATGCAATTTCTCGCGACAATCTATGGATTACTTCGGCAGAACACGAAGCACTTGGCGCAGGGCGGGTGCCGACCAGTTTGCAGCACCGGCTAGCCCGCTTCCACTTGGTGGACAACACACGCGGCGAGCCACCGATGTGGAAGAAAGACGAAATCCGACAGATGGACCTCAACCTCAAAGATGGTGTTCTCACGGGCACAGTACGGCTTGAAACAGAAGATGGTAAACGTGGCTACGAAGCCAGTTTGCGTGGCCGAGTTCTGTCTGAATCTGGCAAGGTAAAGCAATTTGAACTTGTTGCCTTGGGCGAGTTTTTTGGTGAGGGTACCTACACCAGAAACGCTCCTGAAGGGCGTTTTCCACTCGCCGTCACTTTTCAACTCGCGGACGGAAATGACATCGCTGATGATGTCGCTCCCCAAGGTGCGAGAGGCTGGCTGGATGGCTATTTGAGGTAGTGTCGCTTTGCCTTCGTCCTGCTCGTGCCAAGGCTGCCTTTTGCCGGTATTCGATTGCGAATGAAGCATCGCAAGGTTTGGCTTCCAAGACAATGCGGTGATTTTTGCAGTTGCAGTGTTCTTGTGTGGGCTCTTAGTTTTTGAGGATGTGTTGATCAGCAGTTCGAGATGGGGATGACGATGTCCAAGCGAGTCTCGCATAGCGTTCTTGATCCGTGGATTGGTCCAGTTCTCAAGTCGCTGTACCCGAAAGTCCATATTCCAAAATGGTTTCCACCGGAGGGCATCGTTTTGATTGGCCACGGATTTGCCGTGGTCGGTGGAATCGGGTTCGCGTTAGCGACTCAGTATTGGTGGGCCGGTTTGCTGGCAGCCTTTGGTATCGTTGGAAACCACACTGCAGATTGCATCGATGGCACCCACGCGCGAGCTAGCGGTCAATGTCGTAATGGTGGCGAGTTGCTGGATCATTTTACGGACCCTATCTCATTCACTTACTGGCTGATCGGAATCGGGTATGCCGTCGAAAGGTTGGATCTGGCATTGGTTGCGGTCGTTTGTTTGCTGGCACTAGCCAACCTCACTAACATCAAAGCGAAGTTGGTGGGCGAGTTCACGCTGGCACGCTTTGGCCCAACCGAATTCAAAACCTTGCTCTTTCTATTTGGAGTGACTCTCGCGATCGTTTCTCTGTTGGATCCTGGCCTCACAGGTACGGTGGCTTTTGGCGGCATGATTGGCTTGATCGTAGTGGGGGTTTTCCAGGTTCCCTACCAACTAATTCGGGGCATCAAGGAAGTGAATCGTGATGGCAGCGAGCCAGACACTTCGGAATGGGTCACCAAGTAAGAGCATCACTTGCTGGACGGATGATCGTTAACCAGTTACTTGACCAGTTACTTGACCAACAGTGGTTGCTGGTTGGCGTTGGAAGCAGTCACCGTTCCGATGCGGACAAGGGGGCGAAATCCAGAGTCTGCAATCTTCAATTCGAGGCTTTGCATTTGCTCGTCGGCGATACCGAGCAACAAACCGCCGCAGGTTTGCGGGTCAAACAGCAGATCGAAAGTGGGTTGGCGTCGGATGTCCGGCGTGGCTTGAATCTTGACGGCGGCCATACGATTGCTGGGAGCCAAACTGCTCTGGATACCGCCGGCGATGGCATCGCAGGCACCTGGTAAAACAGGGATCCGGTCCAACTGCAGGCAAGCCCCCGTCTGACTGGCGTCGATCATTTCCAACAGATGCCCTGCCAATCCAAAGCCTGTGACGTCAGTACCTGCGATTATGCCAGATTGAATTGCAAGTCTTGCATACGCATGTTGCCGTTCCAGCATTGCGTCGACGAGCTGCCGGTAGTCTGCGGCAGAGCAGCGACTCCGCATGTGGGCAGCCAGCAACACTCCGATGCCGATAGGTTTCGTCACATACAAGCCATCGCCGACTTGCAGGTTCCGCTTTTCAAGCAGGCTTTCGCCCAAGGTGTTACCGATCACGGTGAACCCAATTTCCAATCGCGGTCCTTCGATGGTATGACCGCCAACGATCGCAGCATCCATCGCGTCAAATTCGCATTTTGCGCCTGCAAGCAGTTCTCTGAGGACAGCCTGCTGGGGTCCCGGGGGACCCATTGGAATCACGACGTTCGAGAGAGCATACTTTGCCTCGGCGCCGCTGGCGACGATGTCGCTGGCGGCATGAAGCGCTGCGACCCGCCCTGTCAGAAAAGGGTCCACGAAGGGACTCGTGAAGAAATCGGTGGATGCGACGATCTTATGTTCTTCGGTACGACCAATTTCTGCGGCGTCATCAAACTTGATATTGCCGGCCGCAGGCAAGGCCGAGGCTAGAAGGTCGGCGCCCACTTTGCATCCGCAACCGCGGCATTGCATGGGATCTTCTTCGTCAAGCATCGGTTCAGCTTGGAACTTGTCCATGAAAGCAGTGTCGATGGAATGTTTTAGACGCATCACCCAGCGTCCTGAAAAGGTCAAGGATTTCCATTGACCGATGGCGGTTCCATCACCGAGATTGAGCAACTGCATGAAATTGTGTTGCGGACGATACGGTTTCAGGGTTTCCCCCGCCAATGATCGTTGCAGATTCTTCCAGAGAATGGGACCCTGACGGACTGCGTAGACTCCTGCCTTGGGGGTTGGTTGCGTTTCGAGCGTTCCTGTGTCACCGACGGCGAATACGTGTGGGTTCGTGACTGACTGCAGTGTTGGACGGGTCAGCAGGAAGCCGTTGGCGTCTGTTGCCAACCCAAGTTGGCTGAGGATGGGTGGCGGTGCTGCACCGGTGGACCAGATCACGACGTCAGCGTCGAGGGTTTCACCATTGCTGAACGTGATGCGTCCCTCTTCAAGTGAATCAACGGTGGCAGCGGTGACAACCTTAACGTTGCGATGCTGAAATTCATTCAGCGCCATCTGCCGTGTGCGCGTTCGCGAACCTTCAAGAATATTCTTGCTTCGCGTGACCAACGTGATTGAAAAGTTGCCAGGCCAATGCTTCTTAATGAACGCGGGTAAACAAAATGCGATTTCCAACCCTGCCGCACCGCTGCCAGCAACCGCAACGCGCAGCGATCGATCACCGACCTTTTCTTTCAGTTGGGATACGACGGCTTGCAGTCGTTCAAGAAAAGACTGCATGGGTTTGATTTCGACCACGGATTTGCTGGTCACACTGACGGCGTTACGCACTGCGGTTGAGCCGACGCCAATGGATAGCAGGTCGTAATCCATCGGCGGACGATCCTCAAAGTGGATCTGACGTTTGGTGGGATCGAGACCGGAGACGCGTTGGGTGATCAGCCTGGCTCCGACCGAGGCGCACAGTTTGACCAGATCAATTTCCATGGCCGTCTGGGGCACCTGTCCAGCCAGTACCGCTGGAAGCATGCCTGAATAGGCAGAAACATGATGGTCGGAAATGCAGGTCAGCGCAGTGTCCGGCAAACCTCGCATGGCATACATACGGAGGACGTGCGCGTTGGTGTGGCCGATCCCCAACAGGACGATGTGTCTTGAGGCAAGTCGTTCATTCATTCCGGGGATGTTCCGGTGGGTTGAATAGGCATGGTCCGCAACATGGCTGAACGGATTCCCTCGGCCAGTGGATTGAGCTCGTTGTCAGCAACGGTGCGGAGATCAATCAGGACGGAGTCATCATTGACTCTCGCTTGGATTGCAGGTGGTCCTTCCCGTAGTCGTTGGGCCAAACGATGGGCAGGATAACCGGTGAGTCTCAAACCAAAGCTGGCCAGACTCGATCCGGGGATCGAGCCTCCTCCAACCTGGGATTCACACGGCACCAGCTCAATCGGCTGTTGCTGGTCGAACTGGGATAACAGCGTTTCGCATCGCGACTTGATCTGATCCGCAGGCATGGTGATCATTCGCAGCGTTGGCAACTCGGTCAGTGCGTCGCCCGCCAGATGAATCTCGGTTGTTGCTTCCAGCGCGGCCAATGTCAGTTTGTCCACACGCAATGCCCGCATGATCGGGCTACGCCGCAGTTTCTCGATCCACCGCCTTTTTCCAACAAGGATTCCTGCTTGCGGTCCTCCGAAGAGTTTGTCACCGCTGAACAGCGACACGTCGGCTCCCGAGCGAATGCTTTCCAGCACATTGGGTTCATGTAAACCGTAGGGTGATAGATCGCTGACGCATCCGCTTCCCAGATCATCGATCACGGCGACGGATTCGGGACGATCGATTAAAACCAATTCGTCGATGTTCGGTTCGGCAACAAAGCCAGCCAATTGGAAATTGCTGCGGTGGACGCGGATGATAGCTCCGGTTGCTTCGTTAATGGCCGACTCGTAATCGCTTAGATACGTTCGATTGGTGGTGCCGACTTCCCGTAGGGTCACCCCGGCGGCCCGGAACACGTCGGGCAGGCGAAATCCACCGCCGATTTCGACTAGCTGTCCGCGTGAGACAATCACCTCGCGGCCCGACGCGATCGCTTGCAGGACCAGCACCGTTGCAGCGGCGCAGTTGTTGACCACCAAGGCATCCTCGGCGCCTGTCAGTTGAGCCAACAGGTTCATCAAGCGTTCGCCCCGCTTGCTGCGGCGACCCGATTCCAGATTCAGTTCTACGTTGGTGTATCTGGCTGCCTGTTCAGCCGCAGCAATGGCCTTGTCGGACATCGGTGAGCGGCCAAGGTTGGTGTGTAGTACAACCCCCGTCGCGTTGATCACTGGTTGAAGTCGCTGGCCGAGGTCCATTTTCGACTGACTGAGAATCCGCTCGATGATCCACGCTGTTAGTGGAGCATCAAAATTGTCACCATCCTTAAGAATCTGATTGCGGCAGTCCTGCACAGCAGTCCGCGCCCAGTTGGTGATTGGTGCGACTGAGTTGGTGTCTCGGAGTGCCATTACCTGTGGGTCGCGGAGGATCACATCCACCGATGGCAGCGCTCTCAAACGTTGGGCTTTCGTCACGATTCCGATCCGGCGGTTGCTGGGGTTTGGGTTGGGGGCATTCCATCGCCTTGAATTCGAACATCACCGTCGCGAAGCGTGATCCTGTACCTGTCACAATACTCCAGCAGCGGGATGGCATGTTTGCGGGTGATTTCCCAGTGGTCGCGGATTTCGGCTACCGTTCTTTGGGCGGACTCGGTGAACAGGTTGCGAAGTTCCTCGCACAGCGTGTCAAAGGACTGTTGTGAGACAAAAAAACCATTTCCGAGGTCGATCAGAATCCGTTGCTGAGTCGCGAACCGAATCAGCGACGCGACTGTGTCTGGCGGGCTGTCCAGAGCAACCGCGGCTTCCTTCAGCGTGGGAGGCTTGCGCTCGTCGAGGTACAACGCCAGTAACTGCTTCATTCGGTTGAGCTGTTTCTTGGATAGGACAGTTGTTTCCGACGGAACAGCAATCATTCGGTTGACCCGTACGATCTGTTTTTCCTTGATCATCTGCTCCAGAAGGATCCGCACGGTTTGAGCTGACGCGAGCGGAAGGGCCCGCTGAACCACTGACTGTACGTCAAGCCAGGCATCGTCTGTCGACTTGGCTTGGTGTGTGAGTAGATTTAACAGAAACTTTGAAAGCCGAGGCAGCAGCTTGGGTGAGGTCAAATTTTGATTGTCAGTTGAGATTATTGTGCCAGCTTGAAGGCACTGTTGGATCACGTCGTCCAACTGGTCGGCCTTGAGTCCGATGTTCAGTTCGAGAGCGATAGGCTGCAGCGGGGCCTCGCCGTGGAAATCGACCCAGGCAGTCAGACGTTCTGCTGGGCTGGAATCACGCAGTCGTGCGCCCATGTCCAGCAGTCGCGTGGTTTGTTTGGCTGCTGGCTGTACCGTCCCCAGCACTCGCCCGCCGGCGAACGAGCCGACAGGGTAGGGGCGTCGAAACAGGCATGCCTGACCGTGCGTCGCGACGATCGGTTGTTCCACGTCGACAAGAACAATTGCACACTCACCCCCGGCGATCGTTCGGGGACCGAACAGACGGGCTGCGGTGGCGTTGGTTGCTGAGTGCAACTGTATCGTAGTGGGACATCGCACTTCCTTGGCATCGTTGAACATTGTGAGCTCAACCAGGATTCGGCTCGCAGGAGTGTGGGTGTTCTTGGCGACAAGTTCGTCGCCCCTGACCAAGGTCGTCGATGAAACGCCCGCCAGGTTCAACGCAGTGCGTTCACCAATGCGTGATTGTTCTCTGTCCTGCCCGTGGACCTCGATTTCACGAACACGTGCCAGTTGACCTGTCCGAGCAATCTGGACCTGGTCGCCGACACTCAGGACGCCGCTCCATGGAGATCCCGCTACCACGCAGCCACGACCCTCGACCGTGAAAATGCGGTCCACCGGCATTCTGAAGTGTTCAGATGCAGAACGCTCAGTCTTGCGTGCCAGCTGTGATAGCAATGTTCGGAGTTCGTCCAGGCCTTCGCCGGTGACCGATGAGAGTGGTAGTTTGGGGATGTCTTCAAAACCAAATTCGGAGAGGAAAAATTCCAATTCCTCTGCCAACTCAACTCGCGTCGCTTCATCGACCAGATCGTTTCGAGACATCGCGACGATCAGTTTGGACACACCCAGGGATTGTAGGATCGCCGCATGTTCAAGGGTTTGAGCCTGAATCCCTTGATCACAGGCAACGACCAACAATCCAATATCGACGGCCGAGACGCCTGCAAGCAGATTACCGATGTACTTCTGATGCCCCGGTGCATCGATCAACGCGAACTGATCATCCCCATGAGAAAAGGTGGCAAAGCCAAGGTCGATCGTGATCCCTCGCCGTTTTTCTTCCGGGTGGGTATCCGTGTCGACACCGGTCAGGGCAGCAACCAGCGAAGTTTTTCCGTGGTCGATATGACCAATCACGCCAATGATCGTGTAGCTCATCAAGCAGTGCCGAAGGAATGAAGCTGTTGTGATGACTGTGGAGACGCTGATCTTTGCGGTGGAGCCACAGCAGCCATTTTGGCTGATGCTGGAGGGAATCGCTAGGACCGTCACGCAGGTTACCATCTCGCTTGCAAACCGCGTCATGCACCTCGGATCACAAGCGAGGCGGTGGAACTAGTCACAGAAAACAAGGATTTTGCTGGGTTTTCGGGCTGGTCGTAGCTCAGCGGCCTCGCCACACTCCGCGGAAGTTGACTGGCGGGAACCGGCGGTTACACTAGTGGCTAATGAGAACCATTTTCAATAAGCCATGTCTCGTTGCTGTTGGAAGCGAAGGTCTTGCGAAAAGAAACCATCCTGAACGTTTTCCCGAGTGCTGATGATTTGCATCGTCTTGTGGTGGCGGTTCAGCAAGACGACGACACGGTGTCCAGTCGGCTCGTCCTCAGGCAAGAAACGTTCGCTGAGGACGTGGGTTGGTTCGTTCAGAGTTGCGTCGCTATTAATCCAGAGCAGGTTGCCGGTTTGAAGATGGCGTTGTCGGCCCAATCTGCAGCGTGTGACCGAGTTAAGCCGAGCGAATCTTCTCTCGCTCGCGTTCCTGCCATTCTGCGTTTCGGTGGTGCGATCGCTGGAAATGTTGGGTAACCAAGGTCAATCGCGGCAAATGCTAACCCTGCGGCAATCGCTAACCCTGCGGCAAGCGCTAACCGTGCGGCAAGCGATATCAAGCCACGAACGGTTGGCGAAACGCTGTCACCTTTCGCCAACCAATCAGGAATCCCGGAATGTTAGCCGGCTTTGAGTGTTGGATTGGCAGCCGACGTGGCGCTTGAGCTACGCAGCAATTTGGTGTACTCGTCAACGCCATCCTGTTCTTCCTTAAGAATGTCCTCGAGGAAGATAACCAATGCTTTGTCATCGCCAGCCAACTCGATGGCTTTGCAGTACATCTCAACCGCTTTTGCTTCAAAGGCCAAGCTGAACGTGAAAATTTCATTCAGGTCACGGGACTGCTGAATTTCATTGCGTGTCGCCACCGGGACTCCACCTAACGCGACAATTTTGTCACCGATCAAGCGTGCGTGTCCAAATGACTCTTTGGCGTCTCCGAGAAACTTGTCGGCGTAGACTTCACGCCAGACGCCTTCGATGATGAAACCTGCCTGTGAATATTGGGCAACGCCGGTCCACTCGTGTTTAAGAATCTCATTCAGGTGTTCAATGAGCGTTTGGTCGGCCATGGTGGTCAATCTCGCAGAGCTAGGAGGTGGTACGATCACACGTAGCAATTGGATAGAATCATGCAATTTGATAGACTCATGAAGGCTACGAAGCGAACCATAACTAGAAACGGCGAATCCGAAAACACCAATCGCAGCTTGATATGAGATTGGGGTGTCAAAGGGGTCTCATCAGGACTGCCCGCGAGATCAGCCGCTTACCGTTTTGCCCACGGAATGCGGTGCATCGCCACTTGATGGTCGGCTAGCTTAAACATGGTGTCGACAACGGCCTTAGCTTGCCTCTGGAATAACCTGGGGCCTCGGTTTGCCTTGATTCTCAGGAAACTTCAGATTCTCAGGAAACTTCAGCGATGAGACAATTGCTCAAGCCGAGAACCCTCGCGTAAGGAAATTGCCTCACAGACGTCGACGGCCGTCTGTGCAGAGCCTAGCGGATCAAGGCGACTTCAATTTCGAGCCCGGGACCGAAGCCAAGCATGAGCCATGGTTTGGGCTTGTTCATGGCGATGAAGCGTTCCAGGATGAACAGCATGGTGGCAGAACTCATGTTGCCATGGTCTGAGAGGACACCCCGAGAGACCGACAACGCGTCCTTGGCCAGAGGCATTGCATTCTCGACAGCTGACAGGATACGCGAGCCACCCGGGTGCACAGCCCAGCCTCCGACCGAAGCGATGGTTTCACCTTGGCCTTCAAGCCAGTTGTGCAAGTAGTCTGCCAAGTGTTGCTCGATTAGATTGGGAACTTCCGCAGAGAGTGTCATTTGATATCCATGGTCGCCAATGCACCAAGTCATCGAATCACGGCTATTGGGGACCAGGAACGATCCGGTTGCCTGAACTGACCCCAGTACTGAATCCCGCCTGCCAAAAACCTCATCGGTCTCGGATTCACTGCAGTCGTTGCCGGAGGACTCCAGCACCATCGCTGCGGCGCCGTCGGCGAAGAGGGCATTGCTGACGATTTGATCGGTGTCCAGGCCGTATTGGTAATGCAAGCTGCACAGTTCGACACAGCACATCAGCACTTTTGAATGCTCATTGGTCGCAACAAGTCCGCGGGCGGTTCGGAGTCCATTGATGGCAGCATGGCAGCCCATGAAACCCACTTGCACGCGTTCGGTGGTAAACGGCAGTTGAAGTGTATCAATCAGCGCAATATCGATTCCCGGTGAATTGAAACCGGTGCAGGATACGGTAATCAGGTGAGTGATTTCTTCTGGAGCCAGTCCGCTTGCCGCCAGCGCGCGTGAGGCTGCTTGATTAGCAAGTTTCGGCGCCTCGATGCGGTAGCGATCGTTCCGTGACTTGGTTCCGGGCCCTCGATCTTGAGTCGTTTCGGCTGGCGGATAGAAGTCGTTTATCACTTCATGTTCAGCTGACTCGTTAAGTAGGACGCTGCCTCGTTGTTCGATGCCTGTCCGACGATACAGGGCTTGCACCTTTCGAGACTCTTGAGGTGAAACACATGACGTCTTGGTCGCAAAGTTGGCACTGGCGCTACGATTGACGCAATGTTGTGGGACAGCCGTGCCGAGGCCCAGCATCGTGGCTGTAGTTTCTCGGGTCTGTATAGGAGCGAAACTCATAAAGTCCGTCTGTCCGTTGTGGAGCTGCAGTGGAGTGTCAACCGCTATTGTCGCAACTCTTGGTGGTGGGCGGGGCCGCAGGCTCAGAGGTGGACTTCTGGCCAACCGGCTGGTCACTGATTGTAGACGTCGTGTCAAAATCATCGAAGGTGGTACAGGAGCCTCGCGACCAGATTGCCGCTTTTTGCCTCGGTTTCGCCGCACGGGATCTTTGTGCAGTCGGTTGTCCTGTAAAGGCGTTGAGATTCCCTTTCCGCTGGGAACTTGGCCGTGGCGCCTCGGTCAGGGGCCATTGTGAACGCACTCGCTGTGTTGGCGGAGCGTCTGTATGAAGTGGTTGAATCACAACGCTGTAGACATGATTCGCAGGCAAGTGCTAAGCCACCGCAGGATGCGAAGTGTAGGGTAACCGCAGCAGTCGCCGCGACGTCGTGGCGTAAGGGGTCACCGTGTGCTTCTCCGCCTTACCGGATATGCAAAAAGTTGCCGCGAATCGGGTCTCTGGCCACGCGTTGTCACTGAAATGGATGCCTCCGGTAGGGCTCCGTTACTCGAACTTTGTCAGTGTCTGTCGCTCTTTGACGGGATACCATTTTTCAATCGCTTCGGACATCTTGCGGACGCGGTCCGGATTTTCTTTGGCGAGGTTCTCTTTTTCCCAAGGGTCATGCTTGAGGTTGAACAACTGGGGGCGCTTTTCATCTCTTGGATGTGTGCTGGTGTAGCGGTTGACTTCACCATCGTAGGTGAGCAACAGTTTCCAGTCTCCTTCGATACACCAGCGGAACAAAAGGCTTGCTTCCGGCTTTTCGATGTCGGCGATGTCATGCGCGAAGCTCTCGCCAAAAATGCGTTCTCGTTTGATCGGAGTCCCGGCTTCAAGTTCGGGCAGCAGGTTAAGTCCGGGTAACCCACTTGGGATAGAGGCACCGGCGGCGGCCAACATCGTAGGGATGATATCAAGACTTGAGACTACCTCGGATCGTTCGCCGGTTCTGATTTTACCAGGCCAGCGGTACATGATAGGTGTTCGTATGCCACCTTCGTATGGCGTTTGCTTTGATCGAGGTGCGTAACCCCGTGACTTTGGATTCTGGATCCAGCCATTGTCGGTGACGTAAACGACGAGGGTGTTCTCGGCAATGCCTTTGTCATCAATCATGCCCAGCAGTTCACCGCAAGTTTCGTCGAACCAATCGCACATTGCGTAATAGCGTGCAACAGTAAGCGGCGTGCCAGACTTGTTGTACTTGTCGAGCAACCGTTGCGGCGGGTTGTGTGGCGTGTGTGGCAGAAAGGGTGCATACCAGAGAAAGAACGGTTTGTCCTGTTGGGTTGCCATGTCAACAAACTTCTTGACTGGCTGCATTCCCTCGCGTCCGATTTTTAGACCGTCGTCGCCATGTCGCCCTCCGGGTTCTGGAAAGCCCCGTGTCATCCCGTGTGTGAATCCACAGTTTTTGTAACTGCCCTCCCATAGTTTGCCGCTCTGGTGGCTCAGGTAGCCCAACTTGCCAAGGATGCTGGGCACTGTCTGAAAACGATCAAGATACGAGATCAACTGTGCTCTGCGCTGATTGTGCAACTCAGACTTTCCTTTTGTGTACTTAGGCGATGGATCATTACCGGTCACACCGTGTGTCGATGCGTAATGGCCTGTCAGTAGAGTCGCCAAAGACGGTCTGCAAAGTGCTGTAGGAACGTAGCCGTGCGGAAATACCGCGCTCTCTCTTGCAAGCTTGTCGAGGTTCGGGGTCTTGATCGCATCATGTCCCATGAACCCGTAATCATTCCACGCCTGGTCATCAGAGATGATCAAGACAATATTCGGGTGCTTGTCATCGGCCGACGAGGGGGCACAGTAAATCACCTCTGTGCACAGCAGGATCATTGTGAGCGCGAAGGTTGCGTGTTTCATGGCGGTGGTTGGCACTTATTGGTCGGTAAGAAAAGCAGGGGGAGAGTTTGGTTGCTGGTATTCATCAACACAGCGTAACCCGGACTCACAGAAGCGGTTTGGGGCTGCGGCGTTCTTCGCCAGCGTGGCTTAAGTTTAACGCTTACGAGGCTCAAAGCGTTCAGGATGCAAGATCTCGCACGATGATGAAACTCAAGTTTAATGAAGGCAGCTAATTCAGTCGAGGCAACGAGTACGAATCGACGAGTGTTTTGGTCGAGTCATTTGGGATACGTGCCGTCTTTTGGTTCACTCATCCTCTAGCGACTGCAAGTCAGCAAGTTCGTACCAGGCCGAGACCACTCTGCGGTGACACGCTACAAAGTACTTCCATTCTCGTCGCGTAAAATCCCATGCAATTTTCTCGATTCGACCATCATGGTGCGAATTTGGTAATTGAACTCGAACAGAATCAAAGATGACCAGACTAGGGATTGTGATGTGCTCTGGATTGGGATTCATCGATTGAATCAGTTGTCGAACCGCCCGCCGCAGATTCTCTTTCTGCGAGGCAGTGTCGTCGTTAGTAGCTTCATCCCTTAACGTGCGGTGCACTACCTTGATTGCTGCTGAGTTTGAACCGTCATAGGGAGTCAGGGCGTGGATTGAAATTTCTTGAGCGATGAGTTGCATGTTCGAGTGTCCCAAAGACGAGGCTGACGCGGACGCTACCATCGCCATCTTAGTCGATTCCGGTGAGTCGGGTGGAGTTCTCACAATCCACGTTGTGAAAATGTGTAGCGGGCCGAGCGGGATTGCGAAGGAACTCGAACCGCTATTTTTGAATAAAACCAATCAGATCGCGGACCTGACGCTCAGTGAGATTGTCTAACAGGCCGGTTGGCATCACCGAGACGTCTGACAGTCGCGTTTCTTCGATCTCGTCGGCCGGAACACTTTGACGACCACTGGCGTTAACAATGGTGACGCCGCGATTGGACTGGTTCTCCAACAACCCGGTGATCACTCGGCCATCAGTGGTTCTGACTATGCTCATCTGGTAATCCTTGGCAACTGATGAATTGGGGGACACGATGTTCTCGAGCATATACTTGATGTTGTTCCTCTGTGTTCCGGAAATGTCGGGACCCACGTTGCCGCCTTCTCCAAAAAAACGATGGCAGGTTGCACAGTGTTTCTTGAATAACTGAGATCCGTTGGCTAGATCTGCCTTGGAAAGAAGTTCGGGGGTTAACGCTTTCAGGTGCCGCGCTATTTCGGTTTTTTGTGCTTTCGGCGTTACGCGAATTTTTCCCCAATACTTGCGAAGGATTTCGGTCAGTGCCGGGTCGCCATGAGTTTCTATCTGACGAACCGTAAACGCGGTGAGGTCCTGTCCGGAAATGAGCCCTTTTTCGAGACCAGTAACAAGCGTTTTGGCCGAGGTTGGGCGGGCGGCAAGTGCGTCGAGTGCAGCTTGTTTTTCCAGGTTCGTGTAGGAATGGTAATTGGCAAGGATCGCATCGCTCGAACCGGAGTCCCCCACGGTCGACAGTCCTTTGAGTGCAGCGAGTCGGACATCGGCGTCGGCAAGAAGTATGACGAGTTGGTTTTTCACACCTTTGGGCTTGCTATTCGCTAGTGCCGCAATCGCGTTTAGCCGTGACCCGATAGCAGCGTTTCGGTCATTGGCTGTGGCCCGCAGTTGGTCCAGTGCATCCGCATCCTGGAAAAGCAGTGCGAGTCTTATTGCAAGTTGTTGCAGCGTCAGATCTTTGTCGTTTCTTAATTGACTGAACGCGTTGGGCCAGGCACTTGGCATCGGGACACGGCGACTGCCTTCATGACCCTTCAAAATCCCCCGGAGCACATCTGCCCGTGTGTTCGAATCCAATGTCGTAGCAAGATGGGTGCACAGCGATTCGAGCCCGTTTGAGGACGGCTCCGAGAGAGCGATCCGCCGAGCAATGTTTTCGCGGATGCGAGGGATCTGTGCCGTGAATGCGAGATCAGCGAACCGAACCGGATCGTCATGGATGAGTGGTTCTATTCCGTACCAAAGCATCAGAGGGAGATTCTGATCCGAAGAGTCCTCGGCGTGGCTGGCGAGGGTTTCGGCGATCGACCAGCGATCAGGCGGATCAAGACGCTGCAGCGCACACGCGAGTTCGAGACGCACCCGTGGTGAAGTTGTCTCGTTGGCAAGGAGTCTCAAAGCCGGCAGATAGCGAGTTGCTACTTCACGATCCTCGCAAGCAAGGCGAATCGCCCACTGCTGCAGAAACGGCGAGTCATCGCGGAGTAGTGGTTCTATCATCTGCGGGGCGACGCCCCCGGTGACGTGCAACGCCCATAGAGCCCGCAAACGTGCTGGCGTCGGGCCCGGCTGATTCAGGATCGACCGCAGTGACTCGCGAACTCTTTTCATGTCCTCGCCAGCGTGATGCCGCTCTTGTAGCAACCGGCGAGCGTGACGTACCATCCAATCGTTTTGATGACTCTGCAAAGATGCGAGCGCAGGACTGGCGTGTTCGCCCAGATTGACCGGAGTGACTTGGGTACCTCCAAACGTGATGCGGTAAATTCGCCCCGTCTGTCGGCGTGTATTCTGCGTGCTGTGACATTCTCCGGTATCTGACCAGTCGCTGACATAGACCTCACCACCGCTGCCGTAGGCCAAGGTGACACCCATGAACCACGGATCATCACTCTTCATCAGATCGGTGCCGTGCGATGCCGTGTAGCCAGATCCCGAAAAACTTAGCAGGTCCTGATTAATACGCTTGCCGTGTATGTTATTCGTGAATAGCTGATTCCGGTACTCTCTAGGGAACGTACCGCCAAGGTAAATCATCGTGCCGCAGTGAGCGTGCCCCCCGCCCGCGTTGTCTTCTTCGACACTGCCAAGGCCATTGCGAACATTCCCTAATCCAACAAAGTGCAAATGGTCAGCGATCGTGTCGATCCGCTGGAAGGCATACTGACTCGACTTCCTGCCACGCCACGGTTCGTAGTGGGCACCCGGTATCACTTGGAACAGATGAGGGTTCACGCAGTTGCAGATGAACGCGTCCCCGTAGTCATTCCAGTCAATCCCCCAGGGGTTCGTGGTGCCGTCAGCGAAGGGTTCCCAAATGTGTGCAGTGGGATGGTAACGCCAGATGCCACCATCGAATCGCTGGCGTTGTGAGGCGTCGTCTCCTGGGCGGCCGATGAGTGACCAGTTGGTTCTTCCATGCGTTGCATAAAGCCATCCGTCAGGACCCCAGGCAAAGCCGTTGGCAAGGTTGTGGGAATTGGCATGATTACCAAATCCATTCAGCAATACCTTAGGTTCCCCGTCAGGGATGTCGTCGCCGTCTCGATCGGGAATGAAATACATGTTTGGGGGTGACATCACCCAGGCTCCACCAAAACCGACCTCGATTCCGGTGACATAGTTCAGGCCGTCAAAGAATACCTTGCGCTGGTCGTGTGTGCCGTCGCCATCACTGTCTTCAAGAATGACGATCCGGTCACCCGGCGTCGTGCCGTGTACGGGGTAGTTGTAGGCTTCAGCCACCCAGAGCCGGTTGCGATCGTCAATGCAGAAGCCGATCGGTTGCATGACGTCCGGTTCGCTTGCAAACAGCGTGGTGCGAAACCCATCAGGAACCTTCATGTTTGATGCGGCATCGCGGGGCGAAAGGGGGGCATCGGCAGTATGCAGAATGGTCTTTTGAGCAAACGCGGTCTGGGGATGGACTGCAACCAGTAAGATCAAGAACATCCCCAAGGAAACAGGCGTGGTGACGGTTCGTGGAGCGAAGTGCATCGGAAATAGGGGGTGCTGGGTGAAAGGTGCTGGTTTGGCTCTGGCAAAGACGTTGGCTCTGGCAAAGCGGCGAGCGTCTCGTCGTGAGAGATGGACTCGAAGTGTTACGCTGTGGCCGTTGCCTGACGACAATCTGTCAGACACTGGGTTGCGTTAAAGTCGTCTGATCAGCATAGCATGGGAAGCCATCAGACTGACCGATCTTTGCCGAACCAGCAGTTGGGCTTGCCCGTTTCGCAGTCAGACCGCGGATGAATCGCAGTGCCAGTGCCAGTGTCAGTGTCAGCAGCGTCGTGCAGAAAACGGTCCGCAAGTGAATCACCAGTCGAAACGGATTTTCGCACCCTGCGTTGACACCCCATCGCAGACGGTGCGGTTTTTTGACCAACAGTGTGTGTACCTGTCGGGTTTCAATGGATGAGAGCCTGAACGCGGGAAGAGAGCCTGAACACGGTAAAATGTGCTGATGGCGAATCAATGTCATCGGTCACCGCGTCGACTTGCTAATGTTCGACAGAAAGAGCGGCAGTTTGAGTTCCGAGATAGAACCAATCAATGGTGGAACCGATTGGAATCAGCCTTACGCGGCGGAGCGGCCGTTGTGCCTGAGACGCAGTTCCTCGTCTTCAATCACATGGTGGTGTGAGTTACCACTCAAGGCGGCTTTCACCCGTCGGCGGACACTGCGACGCATGGCTTTGTGGTAACCAACGCTGGCAGCGAACAGGGTCATCATGTCGACGAATGGTGTGCAGTTTGCCAGTTCGTGAGATTCGATGTCGACATAACTATCTGATCCAAAAGAGCAAAGACGCCCATCAATTTCCCCAAGCGGTTGTCCATCGACTGAAAGATCAAAATCAGCTCCGATCGAAGCCCAGTGCCGCTTCAGGCTCAGATGCCACATGCGTTGGTTATGATAGAAACCAAACGTATAGACAGATGGTATCCGAAAGGTGCGATGGTTTTGCTGGATGTGGGTGACCATGCTGGTGCGGGGAAGAATCACGGCAAAAGTCAGCAGACTGCGTTTTGATCCGATGGAATTGTGGATCTCCGTTGTGGTGACCTGTTCAACTGTGCCACACCACCGCACCCGATCGGTTGATGTTTTGAACAGCTTCAATACCAATCTCCGCTTTTCGATGTCACCCGATTTCATCGACATGATGGTATCTGTGTTCAGCGCGCTGTCCAATGCTTGCTGCTGCTTGTTGCTGAGCCGCCCGGTTTTTTTAATCTGTTGTTTTAGTTCCTTGCGTCGTCGAGTTTGTAAAGCAGTCAGTGCCTTCTTCATCTCATGGGTGTCCGCGTGCCAGACGTCAGTGCGTAACCCGACCAGATGGGTTTGCTTCCACTGATCGGTTTCCAAATCCTGTTCTGACACGGTTCCGACAGCATCCATGCTAGTCGTGAAATGATTGGACTCGGCCGTCGTCAATTTTTGCATGAACTCAACGTTACTGGGGTGGGCGCCCGGCAGTGCCCACATATCAACGTAACGGCGGTTTTCTTTTGACTTGGATTTGGCCATCGGGGAATCCACTGAGTGTATCTGGCTAGGATGTCACCAACTCAATGGGATCCGTCCGGGATCATCCCCTCTCAGGCGGCGTTTGTTTCGGCGTCGCTTTTTCCAGGGGCGATGAGTTGTCGCATCTTCAGTAGATCGGTCTGCTGCCGGGCATCACGCCAGCATGACCGTTGCAAGCCGCAAAGTTTGCCAGGGGGTTCGGATTGGTTGATCGCAGTGCTTTGTTAGCGACCAGAAACGGTGCTTTGTTAGCGACCAGAAACGGT
>JAPKCI010000039.1 GCA_028823035.1 Rubripirellula sp. | reverse complement strand
TCTATCTGTTCTCGTTCGCGCTGTTCTATCTGTTCTCGTTCGCGCTGTTCTATCTGTTCTCGTTCGCGCTGTTCTATCTCGCGTCGTTCACGCTGCTGGGCTTCACGTTTTTCCTGTTGCTCACGGGCCTCCATCTGCCGCTTGCGTTGTTCCTCCGTTGCTTCAGGGTTTCGCTGAGGTTCATCCGAAGTAGCGGTGAACCTGTTACGACGCTGTTGCGACTCATCACGAGCCTGCAACCAGGTTGCATACTCATCAACAGTGATCCTGCCGTTTTGGTCAGCATCAGCAGTGGTCGGATCCAGCAACATCGGTTCCCACTCTGCGGTGGTCAGTTGTCCGTCACTATCCTTGTCATAGCGATTGAGGATGCGTTGCGACATCTCGGAATAGTCTTTGACCTCTGAGCGATCACTGGATGGTGGATCGGAATTGGGGTCTTGAGCGACACTGAGGCTGACTGCTGTTACGATCAGGCCTATGATGAATGCGATCCTGAACATGGTTGATCTCGTGTGGGGAATTCTCGGTTGGTAGTCGAACATTATTTCTGAACGGATCACCGGAGACAACTGTTTTCTGATGATGACTGTTCAGGGACAGGCAGATTGTTAACGGGAATGCCGGTTGAAAGGAATTGAGGTGCATCGTAGCAGGCCCGTCAAACAACACGATTGTCGCCTGCACGGGGTCGATTCGGGAGCCGAATTATTTGTGGTGGAAGGGGATTCGGCGGCTAAATCGGTATGTCGCGTTCGCGACAGTCGCTTTCAGGCCGTGCTGCCAATGCAGGGCAAGCCAGTCAATGCGATTCGTGCAAGCAGGGATGGCGTGCAGCGTAATGCACTGTTTCGTGAACTGATGAAATCGATCGGTGCAGACTGGGATTCTTCGCTGGATTTAGCGAATCTTCGATTCTCGCGGATCATCCTGTTATTCGATCCTGATGCTGATGGTATTCACTGCGGAGCTTTAATGTCAATGTTCTTTTATCGATGGTTGCGAGGTCTGGTTGATGCAAGGCGTTTATTTTTGATTCGACCACCTGGATTTGAAATCACTTCCCCGGCAACGGGTGAAACGATACACGCCTACCACGAGATGCAGTACAAACGGATTTGTCGCGAGCTAGACCGTCAGAACATCGCGTTTGAGAGTCGGCGTTACCGTGGTCTTGCAAGTATGAATGACGATGCATTGACAACGACATGTATTGATCCAGCAACCAGAAACTTGGAATCCTTGACCGCTACTGATATCGAGTCGGCCATCGGTGTTCTCATGGGGGGCGTTCGTGACAAGCGTTCGTGAGTGTTGTTGATGGGCACAGACACGGTCAATCTGGAACGCTGTGACTTTGCATCCATTGAGCCAACTGGGCTGACAATTGGGCGTGACGTTCCGCATGTTCTCGCCGTTTCGATAGATCTTTCATTTCCAACGGGTCGTTGACCAGATCGAAAAGTTGGGTGCGATTGACAAGCGGATACTCGATTAATTTCCAGCGATCAGTGCGGATCATGCGTTGACTGTCACGAAAGTAGCCCACCGTAAAGTCATACATACCCGGGCGTTTCCCTCGCAGCACGGGCACCTGGCTTTTTCCATCACAATCGACCGGTTGCAGTCCTGCCAATTCCAGCAACGTCGGGAACAGATCGCGGAGGTAAGCTTGTCCCTGAAATTGCTTTCCTGCGGGAATTCCGGGACCCACGAAAATCATCGGAACGCGAATCGTGTGTTCATACATATTCTGCTTTCCACGAAGTCCGTGACTGCCCATCGCAAGTCCGTGGTCACTGCAGAAAACAATGATGGTTGAGTCAGCTTGATCACTGGCTTGGATGGCGGCCACGATGCGACCGATTTGTTCGTCCATGTGTGAGATCACGGCGTAGTAGGCAGCGAGATCTGATTGCACCAGTTTCTTTGTACGGGGAATCGGCAGCAGGACTTCGTCTCTGCCACCACGGTTGCCATGATCGAAAGGGTGATCAGATTGAAAGTTTTCGGGTAACGGAATGTCGCCAGGGGCGTAGAGATCTTCGTACCCGGGAGGCAGCAGCAAAGGATCGTGCGGCGCCGTAAAGTTCACATGCAGAAGATACGGCGTGGACGACGAGCGTATAACATCGATGGCTGCATCTGCGAATCGGGCACTGATATTGGGGGTCAAGCCGATACCAGGTTCCAGCACCGGTGTGTCGTTTTCGTCGCGGAAAATCCAGCCCTTATAGCCAGTGATTTCATGCCCACGGTAATCGACTTGGGGTGTCCACCATTTTCCTCCACCACCTGTGTAGAGTCCTTTGGTCCCCTGGTACCCGTGTTTTGCCGGTCGCCCATTGTTGTGCCACTTGCCGCAATACCAAGTTGAGTAACCAGCCTGATTGAATGGTTCAGGCAAAGTCGCAAGTTCCGGATTCAGGACGCGGCCAAAATCAAATACCTGATTTCGCAAACCAGTGCAGCCGGTGAGCAGTTCCGCACGACTGGGCGTGCAGATTGGATTGGCACAAACGGCATTCCGAAAAACGCTGCCACGTTGAACAAGTTGATCGAGATTCGGTGTCTTGATGATGGGATTACCAAGAGCCGCAATGGTATCAGGTCGCTGATCATCCGAGACGATGATCACGACATTGGGCCGCTCGACCTCCGCAGCCAATCCGACCGTCAGGGGCACGGTCAAAGCGATCGCTAACAGGCGGGTGAGGAGCATTAAATTCTCAGTGTTCGCGGCTGGGATGGACCCGCACCATCTTAACACGATACGTGCATGCCAGAGATATCAGACGATCCCTGGTATCGAAGAGCAGTAACAACGGCCCGAACTTACTCGCGATGGACTGGTGTCGTACACATCGTCCATCGCAAGTTTTGAAATTCATGGGCGACAAATTGGTGATAGCGTGCGATCGCGTTCGCGAGTAAACTCTCGGCCCGGTTATCCTGAACGTTATCCGTATCCTGAACGTTATCCGACCTAAACGCATCAAATTGGCACCTAATAGTGACCCGGTTTTCATTACGTACTCTGTTGGTCGTTACCGCGGTTGCCGCCGTATTCTTGGCGATGCCAATACGCCGTTCCGTCAGGCAAAAGCGTGGACGTGAATGGGTTGCCACACAGAAAGGGCACATCACGTTTTCTCACAAATACAATACGTCAACGGACGAATACGACCACAATGCAATCCTCCGATCGCCAACTTGGTTGATCAACACCATCGGCATCGACTTCATTGATTCGGTCGACACTGTCGTGCTGGACAACACGATGGTTCAAGATTTGACTCCAATCACCGACTTGCGCGACCTACGTTCCCTTGCGATCATTATCGAAATCGACGACAAGCTTGATTTCACCCCACTCGTTGATTTGCCTAAACTACGTCACCTCTATCTTGACTATACCAACATCAGCGCTGAACGATTGGCAAAGCTCCGAGCTTTGCTCCCACACGTCCGCGTTGACGCGACCAACCATCCGACCCCGGAATGAAGCAAATAACCATCGGATACAGACGGAGCGACAGACTTTGGTTTACACTTAGTTCAGGATTTCCGCCGTCGCCCGGTGATCCTGACGTTATGCAGCTGGCGTAAGTCAGTCTGCAATAGAAAAGATGGAATGACGAGAAGCAGTAATCGACGAGAAGTAGTAATCGACGAGAAGTAGTAATCGACGAGAAGTAGTAATCGACGAGAAGTAGTAATCGACGAGAAGCAGTAATCATGGAACACGCTTTTTTACTAGTAGCCATCTTTTGTGCATTCGTTTTATTTATGGGAGCCATTATCTGGCTAGGATCCCACTTCGATAAGAAACGAACGGAAGCCCTACGAGCGGTCGCCACCGATATCGGCCTGCAGTTTTTGGCAACAAAGGATGAAGAATTGCTTGCAAAGATGAATGCATTTCCCCTCTTCAACAAGGGGCGCAGTCGCAAAATAAAAAACGTGATGACAACCGAGACAGACATCGCACGGCTCACGATCTTCGATTACCAGTACACCACTAGCAGCGGAAAGAACTCGCATACACACCACCATACCGTTGTTTCAATGGAGTCAGATGCGCTGAGTCTCCCACATTTTTCTTTGAGCCCGGAAGGCTTTTTTCAAAGAGTCGGTGCCGCAATTGGCATGCAGGATATCGACTTCGAGGACCACCCCGAGTTCTCGAGTTCGTTCGTGCTCAAAGCAGATAACGAACAATCGGTTCGAATGTTTTTCGATGCCGAAGTGCTAAAGTTCCTCGCGCAACGAAAGGGAATCTGCGTCGAAAGTGCACCCGGAGCCTTCATCTATTTTCGCGGCGCACGCAGGAAGCCTGAACAAGTCCACGAATTCATGAATGAAGCGTTCACTATCTACTCAGCGTTTGCCGAGCGATTGTCACGTACAACATCATCATCCAATTAAGGATGCGAGACAGGCGCTGCCTACAATCCGTTGCAGCCAAAGCACCGGAACCGAGGGCCGCGCGGTTTTTGAAATCAACATCATTCGCCGTCGCTCGGTGATCCTGACGTTATGGTGATTACAGAGGCGAACAAATATTGCCCGATTGAGAGACGGTAAAACGAATGTCCGCGAAAATTTCTTCCTACTCACAAAAGGGGTTAATCCCAACCATTGGCTGCGCGATCGGCTTACTTGTTGGCGGCATCGCAGGCGTAACAGTCGGCGCCATGCTGGGGAGTGAACGTTTAGCAGTCTCAGGGTACATTGGGGGGACAATCACGGGTTCTATTATTGGATCGATTCTTGGCATTCGTTGGCAAGCCCGACGACAGAAAAAAAGACTAGCCGCCCACCAACGCACGATCCCAGACCGGGCAGACGCCGGGACAACATGAAACCCGCCATTACAATCCGTTGCACACAGAGACGCGGGCCGCACGGAATCTGAAATCAATGCAAGTTGTCCTCGGCCCGGTGAACGGTGGCGTTCGCTAGAAAGAAAATTGATAAAAATGAACCGGCCGAACGCAAGCAGTGTCGCACGGGTCTTCCTCTGCTTCATCGGTTGAGTTGTCGTTAGCCCCACCGCCGGTTCGTATTTTCATCAGGTGCGTCAATTGCTCAAGGAAGTCATCGCCAATGGTACGGTTGCCGGAGGAAGCGTTCTTGTCCTGCAGCGCGGAGAAGGCGTCACAAAAGAGGGTTCCTGTTTCGCCGTTGATTGACCTTCATTTGGTCGAACAAAACCAACTGCATCATGAGTGTCACCTCAGATCGATCGTGACAGACTTCGTCGACCTCGACTCGCTCAAAAAAGCTCTCCGTCAAATAGCTGATCGCGTCCGATCGAATATCATGAATTCAAACACAGCGATCGCGTCGGTATACAACTAACTGAAACTTGACCGTGATGACGATGAACTATACATTACGTTTTTGACTCCTGGAAATGACCATGGCGATTTTTGCGATGGCGTTTAGGCGATGGTGACCTGTCGGTATTTCGCGACCAGACAGCATGAGGAATGTGATATGCGATTCGCTTCATTCTTGTTATTCGCGGTCGGTTTCAGTGCAAACCTGGCCGCTGGCGGTGAACCCTGGTGGCAGTTTCTCGGGCCACATGGAAACGGACATGCAATTACGAACGACCTGCCGGTCAATTGGACAGATCATGAAAACATTGCGTGGAAGACGCCAATTCATGGTCGCGGCTGGTCCTCGCCTGTCATCATCGGCAACCAGGCATGGATGACGACGGCAACCGCCGATGGACACGATTTGTTTGCAGTCTGTGTCGATACGAACACTGGTCGTATCATTCACGACCTCAACGTGTTCGATGCCGAAAGCCCCCAGAAAATCAGTAACGCGAACACCTATGCCACTCCCACCCCAGTTATTGATAAAGGCCGCGTGTTTGTACACTTCGGAACCTACGGTACGGCATGTCTGGATACGAATTCGGGTGAGACAATCTGGACTCGTCGCGATCTGAAATGCGATCACGAGACCAACGCCGGGCCGGCCAGTTCCCCGACCATCATTGGCAACAATGTTGTTGTTCATGTCGATGGTCGAGATGTTCAGTACATCGTCGCGCTGGATAAGGTGACAGGGAAGACCGTCTGGAAAACGCAACGGTCATACGACTATTCGACAGTTCCCGTCAATCAGCGAAAAGCCTATGGCATGCCCGGCATCGCTCCCAGAGATGACGGAATTCAACTTGTCAGTTCCGCCGCGCAGGGTGTCTATGGCTACGATGTTTCTGGAAAAGAGCTCTGGCGTATTCGACATAAAGGATGGTCGATTTTTCCTCGACCTGTGGCGGGTCACGGCTTGGTGTATGTCATCGTTGACCGGGATCACCCCGAACTCTGGGCCATTCGCCACGATGGAAACGGTGACGTTACCAATACGCACATAGCCTGGAAGGAAACACGCAGCATGCCGGCGCGCTGCACCCCGCTTCTTATCGGTAACCTGCTGTATCTAGTGAACCGCGAAGGAATAATGACATGCCTCGAAGCAAAGACAGGTGAGTTCATTTGGAAGCAGCGACTCGATGGCGCCTATTCAGCAACGCCAATCTTTGCGAATGACCGCATCTACCTATTCAACGAAGACGCAACCTGCACCATTATCCGCCCAGGTCGAAAGTTCGACGCGGTTGGCGTGAATTCACTTGCCAAACAGCAGTTGATGGCAACACCTGCGATTGATGGAAACGCATTCTTTGTCCGGACAGCCAGCCATCTCTACAGAATCGAGACGGGCGTCAACCGAATAGCCCACCCCGAGGCTCCTGAAGAGTTTGTGGGTCGCTGGGATATTGGCCGCCCGAAAGGCGAAGGCAAACCGGCTTTCGTCATCACACTCAACGCAGATTTTTCGGCCCAAAAGAGTCACGTTCCACGGGCGACCGGAAAGTGGCGATGGATCAATGGTGAAGCACACGTCGTCTGGAGCGACGGATGGCGTGACGTCCTCCGCAAAGAAGGTGATCGCTATCGAAAGATCGCATTCCGCCCAGGAACAAACGTTGATTCACCTGCGGACAACACCGACAGCGCTGATAAGCAGTGACGTGCGACCGTCAAAAAGACTCTGCAGGAAAGGTGTCGCAGGTAGTCGTTTACTTGTCCATTGCTGCACACTTCGACAGGCTGAGCGAACATCGCCTCATTGGAAGAGTCCCTCGGTAGGCTGGGTGCCCAATTTAGTGCCCACAGTGTTTTCGCCTCAGCGAAATAGCGAAATAGCGAAATTCGCCTCAGGGAAAGGGAGACAGGCACGGCTTGGCAGCTTACAAGTGCCAGGACGAAAAAAGGGCTGTCGCTCGACTTCGGCTAGCGGGCAATCACAACACCACGCTCATAGGCGAATCGCATTCGTCTCACGCAGCCTGCACGCATGACAGCACATGAGTTATTCAGCAACGACAGGGAGGACTCACAGAGAGTCGGACTCGGTTAACGGGGTAGGATCCTCTGACTGTACTTGTTTTTTCAGTTGACCCACTGATCTACTCAGCGAGGCGACAAAACTGTTGCTTGAAAAAGCGGCGGTCTTGTAAAAATCGGCGGTCTTGTAAAAAGTGGGGGCGTAAGATGCCGCAGGGAATCTGCAACTTGGTCGTTTTCCCATAGTTGCCACCAACACTGGACCGCTTGTCGCTACGCCCATGGAACCCGGGTGATGAAGCAATTGGTCAATGCTGGACTCCGCAGGCTCATGCTGAGTTTTCGGTTTCGGCACATACAACTTCGACCGCCTTCCCAGCATTGCCTGTATTCTGCCCACTGCCCAACCCTGTGACCGAGCAGCCATGACAAGGGATGCGGTTCCAAAGACGGGCACCACAAAGAGCAAGCTGCCAAGAATAAAACGGAAGATAGCGATGATGGTACTAAGCACGGCCTGAAGAGGCGTCACACTCGGGTGCTTCATGTGAAAGCGAGTGATTGACTGCGATCTGCCCCGCCGAAACTGGTACCGGAGCCCTAAACGATGTCGCATCATCGTTTCATGGACAACCGCATCGGGGCACCATGCCGTTTTGCATCCCTCGGCGACAGCGGCTCTAAAAAAAGCAGTATCTGATCCACCGGTGTAAAGTAATTCGTTGTCAAAACGGACCCCTGTTCGCCTGAGCCAATGCAGGTCACACATCCAATTATTGGTGACGATCGTCGGCTGCCGCCCATTTTTCGATGAGCGATCGGCTGCCCGGTTCTTGCGTCGTTGTCGCACTTTCAGGCTGGCGTTGATCAAGCGGTTCCATGGTCCGAACGTCCTGCAACAGTCCGCCACCTGAACCGGGCCACCGATCAGATTGGCCTTCGAGTGTTGCCATTCACTAAAAATCTTTGTGAGCCATTGCTGATCGGGGTACTCATCGTCGTCGATGAAGCACAAATGGTCGGCTTGCATCGCGAGTGCCTCGTCAACCGCTCGATTTCGAGCAATGGGAATCCCCAAGGTTGTTTCAACTACGTACCGTAACCCCACAATACGACTCCGATAGCTGTCAACCATTTTTCGCGACGCTGCGTCTTTGCTGTTGTCCACAACAAGAAGAATCGCACGCACCGCAGATGGCACCGCAAGCTTCGAATACTCAATTAAAAACTTCTCGAGAGTTTCGTTGCGTTCGCATGTCAACACCGCAACAACGATAGTCTTAGTCATCTTGATTAATCGCCTTTCCGCGGATAGCGAACACACGCTGATTTGAACTGGTATTGGTCAAGATCACCCCAACACGACCTTGGTTAGAGCCCGAGTTCGAAAGGCCAAAATTTGATCGTGTAGCGTTCAACAATCGCTTTCCGATCGACACGCCGTGAGTATCGAAAACGGACTTCTACAATCCTCGTCTGTTTGAATAGCGAATTTAATGCACCGAGCCAATATCAAACGGGACAGTATTTGCCAGCATACTGAGTTGTGTCTCTGCATGAGAAAAAGGCGGGGGCGGCGGGAAAAGGCAAAATTCCATAGCTAGCAGATGCCACGAACTCAAAGTGCCTATCTTCGATTTTCCCTCGTGAGCTCTCAGCGTTCGTGTGCTGATTTCACGTACATGCGGAAACCTCCATGCCCGAATTCATTGCAATTTTCTTGGCTCGCACAACGTCGTTTGTCATCCCAACTCACAGAGATTCACTTCAGCGTCGTATCCGATCACGAATCATTGGCGAACCACTTAAACTTTGTTCGCTTGGAGTGCGTCCCTGTCGGGTAGAAACCAGTTGCATACGATGCAGCACAGCCTTTTCTCCCGACAGGGCACTAACGATTCCTTATCCAGAACTTCACTTTCAATGTCGACGATTGGTGATGTGGAAATGACGACCGCCTGACTTAATCAACGCTTCCAGTTCGGTTTTTCTTCTCTCCATGTCATTGAAGGAATGAGAGAGCCCCTGAGTGACGGGATCTTGAATTGGTTCCCCACCCGTCAGAAACGAAGAGAGAAACGCCGGGGACCCCAATCCACCTGTCAGGACATCACGATCGCGAGCCGTTTCCGGAAACCCAATGTGCAGAAAGTTGACTCCCGTTTCATCTCGATGGCACCCTGAACAGGTATTCAACGCAAATCGGTGCCGAACTTCTGGCTCGATATTTAGTGGAGTTTGCCATGGGACGTTCACAACAACGTCAGTATCGGGCACTGCCGTCACAACAGGGTTGGTTTGGTAAAACTCAATCAGCGACAAGAGGAATTCGGTATTCATCAGCCCAAAGCTCGCCGTGGCTTCGGCCGCTGCAAGATTACCACTTAACATTTCCGGATCCAGTTCCGGACGGAGGTCAAAGAACGGTCCGGTGGGAGCAGACCCACCCGCAAGTTCAACGGGCAGCCTGAATGTCCCATCAAGAATCGAACCTGCATTGGCTGTCAGTAGACCAGCCAGTTCACTCGAATTATTCATGGTCGTGAAGTCTGGAGTTTCCGCCACGGGTGCGGGCAACAGCAGCCCCGACTCAGCGTCGATGACCCACTCTCGTAATTCCCATGGCGTTGCCAAGGCAATGTCATTGGTTCGAATCTGATTCAATGCACTCCCATTAGGACGTCCAACACCTCGTCCCCGTCCCGTAAATCGCTGTGTCAGCATTGCTAGTCGGGTGTTGTATTCAAATGTTCCTGGCTTGAAATCACCAAGTGAATGCCAATCAGAAATCCAGGCTTGGAGATCTTTCGACGAACTCGCTGGCAGATCGTATTCCAGAATGATTGTCATGCCACCGACTGCAGGGCCACCGGTGGGTGTCAGAGGCTTTCCGTCCTCATCAAGTACACCAAAGACAAACCGTCCCTCGCCGGCACTCAGCACCTCACCACCCACCACTTGTCGGAGATCAATGCGGTTGACGATGGCGAGTAATTTAACAGGTGCAAAACGAAGATCGAGGTTTCCGCCACCCCTGGCGAGCCATGGGTCGATGATCCTATCCCATACCGCAGAACGCGAAGGAGTTGCGTAGCCATTGATCTGATGTTCTTCGCCATGCGTGAAAAGACTCATTGCAAATTCGGCGGGGTCGCTGTCCCCGGCCATCTGTTCAATCAAGTACTTGAAGGACCACACGCCCGCCCTTCTACGATTCGAATCGGTCAGCACCGGATCTTCGATTACTTTCAGATCGGTAATCATCAGTTCACGGTCAATCACAACATTTGGTCGAACACGCGTCTTTCGGTGTTGATCTCCCGGAGGACGCCTGGTTTCCTGATGGCTTGGGCCGCGTTGCTGCCCAAATGAAACGGACGTTGCAACAAACAGAATGAACAGAGATGATCGCGCAGCGGTAGCCAGTAAAGAACTCATAGGATAAATCCTGTGGTGTGTGATGCCGTAGACGAATTGACGAGAGTGAAGGCAAGCAGCGTGAACACGCTTAGAGTAGAAACGCTCTCAACACTGTTAACGGGTAACGGTCTGCAGTGTCCACCGACGGAGATGAATTTTCTCGAATTCACTGCGGAAGTTTCATCATCAACAGGAACGACATAGTCGCATGTGCCAATCAAAACGATCGCCTTCCGATAGATCCCTATCCTTTTCGGCAGTCAGCTAAGTTCACAAGCCTCTCTATCTCTAGAGCGAATCAAGACCGCATTTGTCACGCGGGCAAGTTGATTCACTGTCTCAATCTTCCATTGAGAATCTCACATTTCAGATAAAACCCCGGCTCAAATGCATAAAAAAACCAGTTAACGCCCCAAAAGAAACGCGACAAATTTCATGGGAGCAGTACAGTCGTTTGCCGACACCACTGAGCGGCCTGGACAGTAAAACGGCTACGGATGCCTCGGCGAAACGGCTACGGATGCCTCAGCAAAGATCGATCCATTGCGTTCAATCGTTCCAGCCGCTTGGTAAGTTTGCCACCCAAGCTAAATTGCGTTTGAAGCACATGACGGGTCTTGATCACGCGAGACGCTATGGCGAAACCAGCCTGGCATGACTGCCCAACAGACCGACCGGCTCGCTTGATCCGAATCCGTGTGCCGAGTTGGCCACCAGAGTTCTGTGCGTCATGAATGCGAGCAGATCAGTCGCGGAGAGGTGCTCACATTCCCATGGTGCCAACGCTTTATCGAGGCGCCGTCTTCTGATGCTTCAAATGCGTGGAAAAGAACGCGTCCGACCTTTCCACCATCTGATCGAACCAGGCTTGTCGGCCAAGAAACGGGTGTGGAGCGTCCCGCACAACCGTCAGGCCCGACTGAATACCCAAGTCTTCGGATCGTTGGCGAAACAAATCCGCATGCGTACTGGGGTCGTCCTTTTCGCCAGAGATGAACCAGCAGGGAGGATCATTTTTATCGAGATGAAACAGTGGCGAAGCGAGCCGATAATTCACAGGATTTTCCTCCCGAGAGCCGCTCAGAAATTTTCTCCATATCTGTCCACGTCCCTCCATTGCAGAAATTTCTCGGGTGCGTTCTGACAGAAGATCTGTCTGAGCACCCATGGGAACTGCAGCCTGAATTTCGCTGCTGTACGTCGCGTTGCCTCCACTGCCTTCAAGTTGCTCTGCACCGGCGGATGTCGCAAGCAACGCTGTCAGGTGCCCACCAGCTGACAGACCGATCGCGCCAATGTTCTCGCTGTCGATACCGTACTCCTTTGCATTTGCCCGCAGGAATCGGACCGCTGCTTTGCAATCGTGAATCTGTGCCGGAAAAGGTGCTTCGCCACTAAGACGGTAAGAAATTGTCGCCGCAACATATCCACGTGCTGCCAGAGCCTGGGCGACTCGTTCATGATTGGCCCGATTGCCGTTGGCCCAACCACCACCATGAATGCAGACAACTGCGGGCAATTCACCCCAAGCTTCCTTGGGCCGATAAACATCCATTTCCAGCGTGCGATTACCATACTGCGCGTAGGTTACACCAAGCTTTGCGTCGAGACGGTTAAAAGTCACCTGTGGTATTTCGGTGCGACCATCGGCACGAGGCTGCGGTGCAGCCTCTCCTGCCGGTCGGGCGTCGAGCCGCATTTCTTCTTGAAACATGATCACCATGCCGCGCAGCTTGCGTGCAACATCGCCATTGCGAACAACCTCAGATTCGCCGGGATCCTGCGACAGGTCATATAACTGAAGACTCGGATTCAAATAGAGTTTCCAGTTCCGCCAGCGGACCGCGGCCAGCGCACCCTGGCTGCCGTGATAAAAAAACGCATCGTTGTATTCGTTACGTTGCACGATAGGTTCCCACTCACCGGGTGGACTCCAGCGACGGCGCAGCGGGACGGATGCATTCAGCGACTTTTTCATCCCCGGATACGGTACAAATTTGGTTTCCCCCTTCAACAAGGGGGTGATATCGCGTCCGTCGATAACGCAATTTTTTGGAATTTCTATTCCCGCGAATGTGGCCAGGGTTGGGTACCAGTCCATCGCCCTTACAACTGCCGATGACTGTTTACCCGACTGCAAACCCAGCCCCGGTCCCCACGCGATCGCCGGTACCCGCAGGCCGCCTTCATACGTTGACAGCTTGCGTCCGCGAATCTTCTGCTGCGGTGTGCGGCCTGGACCACGTCCGTTATCCGAGGCATAAACAACAATCGTATTATCATCGATGCCCAATCGTTTCAGCGCATCGAAAATACGTCCCACGTTGTGATCAAGTTCCTGGATCGCATCACCGTACTCACCCCAATCTGAGCTGCCTTTGAATGCTTCGCTCACGCCCAGCGGATTATGAAGCATCGTGTGCGGCAGATAGACAAAGAACGGACTCTTCACGTTCTTTTCGATGAATTGTATCGCCTCGTCTGTGTACAGTCTGGTCAGTTCGGAGGGATCGGCAGGTCGTTTGACAACATCGCCATTACGCAGCAGTGGCACGCCACCCTTGTCGTCGAAATAGACGGTCTCATATGAATCGAGATTGTGCAACAACCCAAAGTAGTGATCAAAACCCTGGTTGTGAGGTAGAAACGGTTCGTGAAAGCCAAGGTGCCATTTGCCGATGCAGGCAGTCGTATAACCGTTGTCCTTCAACAGCTCAGCCAGTGTCAATTCATCGGGATGAATGCCCGATGTCGAATCCGCCCGGTGGACCCAAGCCTCATTGCCAATACGACGGGGGTAACATCCGGTCAGCAACCCGGCACGCGACGGACTGCAAATCGGAGCTGCCGCATAGTAGTCCGTGAATCGAGTTCCCTGTTGCGCCATCGCGTCGATTCGAGGCGTCTTGATCTCGGTCGCGCCATAACACCCCAAATCGTAGTAACCCTGGTCATCAACGAAAACAAAAACGATATTGGGTGGTTGCTCTGAAGCAGCCTGCAACCGTGCAAGATTGCAGCCGAGCAGCAATCCCATCATCGCAAATTTTCTGATTCGAGTATTCATAGCATTGTTCCTGTACTCACGCACGGTTTCTCACTAGCTCTTGAAACGCACTGCCTCTTGAAACGCACTGCCTCTTGAAACGCACCGCCTCTTGAAACGCACCGCCTCTTGAAACGCACCGCCTCTTGAAACGCACCGGCTCTCTAACTTGGATACCCGGTCACTGTTTACGCTTTTGCTTGAAAAGCCAATTCCATGTTTCCGATGCCGAGTAGGTTCTTGTCCAACTGTTATGTCCGACACCCTTATATTCAGTGTACTTGGGCATGCCACCTGCTTTTTTGATTGCATCCACCATGTTGCGACTGTACTCCGTTGGAACAGACTTGTCCTGATCCCCATGAAAAACCCACATGGCAACCTTTTTCATTTTGGCGGCATCTTGAGGATCCCAACCACCGGCAACCGGAATGGCTGCAGCAAATGTGTCAGGTCGCAATGCCAAAGCACCGAAGGTCCCGGCTCCACCCATCGATTGCCCGGTGACATAGACACGATCGGGATTGATGGGCTGTGAATCCATGAATGCGTCCATCGCTTCGAGGGCAGCGGGCAACATCGCTTTGGTGTTTTTCTTTCTCTTGCCGAAGTCAGCGGGCAGGGCCCAATGCCCATCTGCGGTGGAAAATGGCGCGATCACAAAGCAGGGGAATTCTTTTCGCAGCGTATGCGAGCCAAGTTCCGTTGCCGCAACTGTGCTGCCGCCGCGACCATGGAGTGCCAAGACGAGCGGATACGTGCGGCCCTGCTCGATCTTTTCAGGCGCCATCACCCAATAGTCAATTGAAGTTCCATCCTTGGCTGTAAAAGAATCCTTGACATAGTTGCTGTTGCTCGTCGGCGTCTTTGCTTTGTTTCGCTGTGCATGGCTGGGTGCGGCGGCCAATAAGATAAGTGCAAACACTGCCAATGGATTCACGGTGCGCATGAACATCGTTCCTTTTTTGATGCATAAAAAAAGAACAGATTTCCGTTCTTCGATACTGTTGAATATCCACTATGCATCCGGAATCTTATCCTACATCAACGAAACTTGCAGCGTCATTCAGAAACTTCAATGGGTTTAATTCCGGACAAATCAATGGGACATTTTGCCAAAAGTCGATCGTAGCAGCCTGGCGGTGGAGCTTTCAGAAAAACATCAGAAACGACTATTTTTCTACAATGGCATTTATAACGCGGCGACCGACAATCGACTCGACAAGTTTTGGATAATTGCCAATCAGGCAGGTGACAGTTCGCCATTCCATGCCACCTCAAATTGCCATTCATGTCCCCTGGAGTGTGGTGACGAAAAGGTCGTTGCTAGAGACACTATCCTTGGCCATGTCAACGAGGTGTTGGTGATGTGTGAAAAACACGACCTGAGTTCGATGCGATAATTCAGCAAGCACTTCAAGGCTCGCGATCGCACGGCTATCGTCAAAGTTCAGCAAAACATCGTCCACGATGAACGGAATTGACTCGTGCCGATCCAGCCAGGTTTCCAAACTCGCAAGTCTCAGTGCGAGGTAAAGTTGATCACATGTGCCATCACTCATTCCCGATACGGGAACCGCCTCGCCAATCGTAGCCCGAACGCCCGTCAGCACGGGCTCTCCCCGATCGTTGAAGTCTGCACGAAGCTCTTTAAAGCTCCCCAATGTGATCTGACTGAAGATAGTGCTGGCACGACGAAGAACGGGCCCTTGATTCTTTCCACGATGTTCCTCGATTGCCGCATTCAACAGTGCAGAACAGATTCGCAGCTTGGCCAGTTCCCGTACTTGATCCTCCAGTCCCGATGCGATGCTCTCGCACAATGCTGTTTTCCCAAACGCCACGGAGCCTCCTTTGATTTTTCGCAACTCGATACTCTCAGCTTTGCACAGCCCGATCACTTCGTCACGCTCAATTCCCAAGCGTCCTAAGCTCTCGCCAAGTTTGTCAATTTGAGGCTGAAGCGAATCGATATCGACGGCATCTGCTTCCGCTAAAAATGTCTCAAATTTGCCTCCGCCGCTCTGGCTGACAATCAATTCTTCAAACTCTTCCACAGAACGTTCAAGTTCTCGCCGCCGCCTTGAATCATTGGCTGCTTCCGAGAGTTGTTTGTACGATTCACAAGCCGCTTGCCGACACATTTCGTCCAGCGAAGCCTTGTATCCAGAGATTTGTTCCATTGCTTCCCGAAGCTTCTCACTCTGCTCTTCACTTCGTTCCAACAGCGATGCACGCTTTTCCTCGGCTGAACGAGCAGCCTTCAGTTTGGTGGACAATGATACGACCACGTCCTCGACAGGCTTGGCGGCAAGTTCAGGCAGCGTGCGTCCAACAAGATCGCTAACATCGGTATCAAACTCACGGGCATCGCGATCAATGCCTTCAAGTCGTACTCGGTACTGATCAGATTCCTGGAATTTCTGGAACAACCGGTTCACGTTTGCCAGCACGCTGTTGGCTTGGGCCGGCATTGCGTCATTCTGAAGCCCAATGCCTAACATCTCGGCTGCCCAATTGGATCGCCATTGCGTCAAGTCGTTTTCTGAATCAGAAAACCGAGACTCTGCATCGACTAAGTCGTTTCGGTTTGACTCAAAATCTTTTGTCAGCTGGTCCCGACGATTTTCGGATTTCTGTATTTCGTCGCTTTTATCGGACGCGCGACGCACTAACTCCCGCAAGGAATCGTCTTCTGCAGAGTACGATGGGTCAACAGCCTTGAGCACCTCCTTCAACTCATCGACCTTTGCGTCGATGTGGGTCCTGAGTTCAGCCTCTTCATGTTGTTTTGATCGGAGTTCTGCCGCGGCCTGCGACAGATCCTGCTGCTTGTGTAACCAGTCTCGCATCTCCAGCGGCGAAAGTGGTTTGATGGACAGTGATGCCCAGGTTTCATTCCATTGCGATTTTACATGCAGAGAATCAGCCTCAGCAACTTGCAGTGATTCCTCAAGCCTGTCTGCTTCCGCAAGTCTTTGTTCTATGTCGGCCTGTATTTTCACTTTGGTGGCTACACGATCGGCGTCAGAGCGTAGTTGGTCAACCATTTGATCAGCCTCTTCCACACTGCGTCGGTACGCGTCGGCAATACTTGTCAGCGGGCTGAATTCATGAAGAAATTCATGGACAGCAGTTTCGTCTTCTTGATCCTTGTTCCATGCATTGAGAACCAACTGCCAACCTTGTTCACGACGTCGTCGAGAGTTCTCAAGTTCCTCATCTGTGGCAATTCGTTGTCCCAGTTCTAGCTGCTTGAGCTGAGCATCAAGTTGTTCTTTTTCCGTCGTTTTTTCTTTGAGACGAGCACGGATCGACTTGATCAGACCACTCTTATCCTTGATTTCTTCAGAGTATTGCTCGATGGTTGCCAAAGAAGGAACAGCGAGTTTTTCTACGTCTTCGAGGCTACCGGACCATAAACCAAGCTGACCTAATACAACAGCCGCACTCTGACGAAGCTCGGTAAGCTCAGCGATTGCTGATTCGTGCCGAGAATCCAGAGCACCTTCATTTTGAATATTACGAAGACTGCTCCGTAAGCTCTCAGCCGCCTTGGGGATCTGAATTTCCGCTAACGTTGTTTCAATACGAGTTATCTCACTACGTGTTTTCTCGCATTCTCGTCTGGTCGACTGCACACGTGCGACAAGGCCTTCCTGCTGGTTTCCAAGGTTTTGGATACGGACGGTTTTGTCTGCCGGGAGCCGGAGATCCTCAATTGTCGATAAGTCGGGAGTCCGCCCGATCTCACGAAGTATCTCTTTCGCTTCGTTTTCTGCCAGCTCTCGTGACGTCTTCAACTTCGGTCGGTCCGACATGGCTTTTCGATAGCCGCCCAGACGGTCACGCAGCGATTCAGTCGCATCAGATTCCTGAAGTAATTGCTCAGGAACAACCAATTCTTCCAAATCTTTGTCGAGTTTTACAAGACTCGCCTCCGCGTCAGCTTTTTGTTGTTCAACCGTTCGCAAATCAATCAGGATCTCGTTGCTTGTCTTGTCAAAGTCAGCTGACAGCAGTGGTACGTCACTGACTTGCGACAAATCTTCTTTTGCTTTTTTCCACTTTCCAATTGAGGAAATCGCATCCCGGATTCTCGTTAGCCGGTTCTGCTCACTGCGATCTTTTTCGATACTCTGATCGAGTTTGTCCATGCTTTCGTTTGCAGCTCGCAGATTGTCGTCATGGTGCTGCCACGTCTCTACCGAAGCCTGGGCCTGTTTGACAGCGTTGTGTTCATTCTGGAACTCCTTGATTTCAGTCACAATTGTCCCACTGCGACCAGTTCCCTTTAGCAAAACATCCATTTCCTCGTGTAGTTTCGTCTGGACGGCTTGCAGATCTGCCAGACCAGCGCCTGCAGCAAACAACAACTCACCAATGCGTCCATCACCCTGAACGATCTCTTCACCACCACGCCGTAAACGCTCGTGGTCGATCCCAAACATCATGTGAAAGAGTTCACGATCGACATCTCCCATCAACCGTGTTAACTCGGTTTCGTCTAACGGCAGAGAGTCGTCCCCATTGAAAAGCGAATTCTTGCTGGCCTTCCTCCGCACGATCTCCAAAACGGTTCCGTCACTGTGCTGCAACTGAGCACCAAGCCGTAGTTTTGGGTAAGGATGAATGAAATTATCCGGTGTCCGTGCAGGAACCCCATAAAGCAAATCAGTGATTGCTCGTAGCGAAGAACTCTTACCGGCTTCATTGGGCCCATAAATGACGTGCAGACCCTGATTGCCTTTAGACAGATCAAGTTGAGCGTCTGTAAATGGGCCAAAGGCAGTCAGATTGAGTTTGAGAATTTTCATTCTTCAGTCTCCGATCCCGCGAGTCGACTGAGCAGTAGGGGTTTGGCCTCAGCAAGGATTTCCCTGAGCCATTCGGGATCATCCGGGCTGGCA
Source organism: Rubripirellula sp. (assembly GCA_028823035.1). Classification (GTDB taxonomy): domain Bacteria; phylum Planctomycetota; class Planctomycetia; order Pirellulales; family Pirellulaceae; genus Rubripirellula. The sequence goes on along the minus strand of JAPKCI010000039.1, from coordinate 17,608 downwards.
AGAGTCTTAAGTTCAGCAGGCAACTTCTTCACCACGTCAGCAAAATCAAACTCCAGTTCCTTAAGCCGGCTTGTATCTGCTTGAGCCTGTTCAAATAGAGCCACGAGTTCACCAATCGCGTCATCCGGAATGTTGCCTGGGGCAGATTTCGTTGTAGGAGACGATGTTCGCAACTTGACCTTTTCGATCCAGACATCCCCTTTTCCAATGTCAATGGCTACAGAGCGGATTTGGTTCGTCCAATGCTGCTTTCTGGAATGCAGGTCGCGATGAGCGGTGGTCTCCCCATTTAGTTCAACTCTTAACGCCACAAGACGACCTGCTGCCTTGCCATGACACGACTCGATCTCCGTCGATACGAGATCCAACACATCATCAACACCTTGGCTCTTACTGACGTCGATTCGTGCAACATCCCACCTCAGTACGTCAAGAGCACGAAAGTCAGCCTGCAACGACTGATCGTCATTGACGGTCACAAGCAAGCAGCCTTTGGGTCCGGTCTCACGTATATGACGTCCTTGAATATTCCCTGAGAAAGCAATGAGTGGTTCGCGGGAAAGGATTTCTCGATTGTGAACATGGCCGAGTGCCCAGTAGTCATAGCCTTTCGTTTTCAAGCCTTCGATCGAGCAGGGGGCATAGCGATCATGTCCCTCACGCCCGGATGCGCACGTATGGAGCACGCCAACGTTAAAACAACCGGGCGTTGCTACCGGATAACCTTCGGAAAGATCGTCGTAGACAGCAGCCGTTGCAAAACTTTGCCCGTGAATTGCAACATCCAACTCGGGAAGCAATGCCGTCTCCGCTGCATCCGCAGAGAAAAAAGTGACGTTTTCCGGCATCCTTAGCGTTCGGGTCATTCGGTTGGCGGCATCGTGATTCCCCGAGATCAGATACACTGGGATGCCTGCTTCGCGAAGGCGTCGCACCTGCCCTACGAAACACAGACCAGTGTTGTAATCGCGCCAGTCCCCGTCATACAAATCTCCTGCAATCAAGACAAACGCAACCTTCTGCTCGATTGCCAAGTCGACGAGATTACCCAACGCCTTTCTCGCGGCGTCCCGAATTTCCTGAATTGGGGCACCATCGTATTGCTCGAGCCCGCGTAATGGACTGTCCAGATGGATGTCTGCCGCATGGATGAATTTAAACATGTGTGAGTGATTTCTTTTCTTATTTATTTTCTTGCTTCAAAGTAATTCAACACCATCATCACTTTTTTGCAGAGCCTTCGATTCCACAAATCGTTCAGTCAGATTCTTCATTTCATTGAGATGCTTCACTCCGTCAGACCTGAACCGGTCAGATGAGACATCAAGACGTTCCCGTTTCTTGTAGCATTCTGAGATCAACCGGAGCGACTCGTTCGTGAAATGCTGGCGAGCCAATCGCTAGCATTTCCAAAGATGGCAAACCGTGCGTCAACTTGTCGACAAACTTGTCCGTCAATTTTCTATCGTAGATGATCACCGTTCGAAGTGTCTTGGCACGACTTAAGTAGCCGGCACACCGATCCGTGCAAATCGGGGCGCCTTCGCATCCAGTGTCGGCATTAAGTTCGAGCAATTTGATGTTTGGCAGCGAAGCAATGAACTTCAGGTCGTCGTCCTTGATCCCATCTTTGCAGATACTTAGCACCTCAAAGCGTTTCAACTTTACCAATCATTGAGGATCTCATCAAACGCCTGCTCTCCTTCCAAAGCTCCCAACCGCTTAAAAATCTCCGACTCTTTGACGTCCAGACGAGATGATTGTGTAACGCAATGATTGTGCAACGCATTTCTGGTTCAGCTCTGCCAGCGTGTTCGGGAATCGCTCTCGAACTTCGGATAGTGAAAACTCGGTAATCCTGGATACAGCATCAGTCGGCTTAATCGCCTCGACCACCGACAGCCGGTCTTGCGCACGCAATGCAGGAAAAACCAGAGCAGGGACCAATGCAATGACAAACGCCGCAGTAGTCAGCAACGATTGTTTGTTGATTTTCCCTTGCATGCTTCGTAAACCTGTACTTATCTTAAACCTGTACTTAGTTGGGCGATACGTTTTTGCAGCATCTGATTTTCTCCATTCATTGCACGGAGAGACCAGAGGTTGGTTGCCGAGCCTGCAAGGACTCAGCAACCCGGACGATTACAATTGCGTGCGAGTTTCCTTCCCTCGAGACGGTTAGGTCGTCACGCGCTTGCTCTCTCAGAGCACGGATCCCACTGTTGAGACAGTGCAGAAGAGGATTCTACCAAACAGCGAAGACCGCGAAGTGCTGGATCAATGCAGCGAGGGTGTCCCGGCGATCGACGTGCATCTGTTCGTGGAGCCTGGAAACAAACCGATCGTTTGCCTCGAAAGTTGACTCCCCTACGGCATTGGCAGATCACGCGCGGAGAAGAAAATCCAAAATTCTCGGCAGCGGCCCAGCTCGGATGAAAAATAGACTTGCGACGACTGGTGAAACCGATGTACCACACAATCGGCCAATCGTGCACCGTTTGAGCGATTGCGCCGTTATCACAGGTAATTTCGTTCTTGGCGATCATTCGACTTCTCCGGCAGGGAATGCTGTATCGTGCTCCGCAACGCGTTGGTATCGATTCTGTTAGCGATCATGCCTGCCTTGGCTGTCGGTCAGGATTTGCCGCTGCCCGGACCCGCGTTACTCACCCCCGCATTAGACAGACCTGCCTTCACCAGAGCAGAGCAAGCCACAGAGTTCGGTGGCGACGACATCGGACCGTTGCTAGCATTGGATCCATTGCAAGACACACCGGCAAGTCAGTCTGACAAGTCAGATCCCACAGCAGAAATTCCAGACCCACAAGCTGGCGATACTGCCCCCGAGGCCACCAGCACCACCTCTCTCTCGCTGGTCGATTTGGAATCCCTTGCGTTTCAGCACAATCCAACACTTGATGCTGCCACAGCACGGATGAATGCGGTTCGCGGAAAACAGATCCAAGCCGGCCTCTACCCGAATCCTGTTGTTGGCTATCAAGGGATGGAGATGGGGATTCGCGGAACTTCGGGACAGCAGGGAGGGTTCATTGGCCAACGATTTATCATGGGCGGCAAATTGAAGCTTGATCAGGCGGCAGTCGGCAAAGCGGTCAAGGCAGCGCATTTTGAATTTCACGCTCAAGAACTGCGAGTCCTGAGTGATGTGCGGGTACGATTCTACGAGGTGGTCATTTTACAACAGCGAGTAAAGTTGACCAACGAGCTAGTCCGAATTGGCGACGAGCTTGTCCGTGCTACGGAACAATTGCTGAAAGGGCGGCAAGCAACGCAGAACGATCTGCTGCTGGCTGAAATCCAGGTCGATGAATCGAGAATTCTGTTCGACAATTCCAGCAATGAACAAATTGAGGCGTGGCGACGGTTAGTTGCTGTGATTGGGTTACCGTCGATGCAACCCATACCGCTGACAGGGCAGCTTGATGCAGATATTCCGGCGTTGGACTGGGAAACGTGTTACGCCACAGTGATCGACAACAATCCGATGTTGAATGCTGCGAGAATGCGTGTTGAGCGAGCAAGAATCCTCATCCTGCGGGCCAGAAAGGAACCGATTCCGGACATCGATTTATTGGTGGCCCACCGACATCACAACGTCACCAACGAAAACGTCACGAATGTTCAAGTTGGGATTCCGATACCGTTGTTCAACAGAAACCAAGGGAACATTCGAAGTGCCGAAGCCCACTGGCGGGCAGCCAGCAGGGAACTGGAACGAATCGAACTCGGTTTACAGGATCGCCTGGCAGTCGCCTATCGAAGCTATGTAAATGCCGTCCAACAAGCGGAACGCTACCGCGAACGCATGATCCCAAGGGCAAAAACGTCGCTGAACCTCGTCACCGACGGATACGAAAAAGGTCAAGTTCAGTACCTGACTCTGCTGACCGCCCAGCGTACCTATTGGCAAGTCAGCCTGTCTTATCTTGACTCAATGAAAGAACTTCGGGTCGCGACCAGCCTGATCAAGGGCCAACTTTTGTCGGATAGTCTGGCTGAACGACAATAAACGGCCAGTTCAACAAAGGATCTATTTGCTCAATTCGCTGAATGAGCGTATCATGAAGTATCCACAAGGAATCGTCATGTTCAATCGATTTGTATCTCTTGCTCTCATCGCTGCAGTCTTTGGCTGTCCCTTGTGGTGTAGCGTGGGCATGTGCCAGTGCGGCACTGCTGAGGGCAAAGTACATCTCGACGCCAATTTGCCGCCCTGTTGTTCAGCCACGGCTGACCACGCGGACTGTCCACGCCAGACCGGCAAAAGTTTTCCACAGCGGAAATCTGACTCGCTGCGATGCCAAGGGATTTGCGGCGGAGCTGTCCTTGAAAACCCTTGCCAGTTACCATCCGTTGAATTGTGCCTGCTGCTTTCGGTCGATGACGATGATGACCATTGCTTTCTGACAAAGCCGCGATGCGGCGATTTTGAACCTGACTTTCCGGAATGCATTCGGGGAAAGAATCAGGGTCGCTCTGTGCGCATTCGGCACATGTCATTTCAGTGCTAACGTGTCCCGTTCGGTGAGTGATCACACGCGACGATGACTTCCGTCTTCGCGCCATCACTGCCGATTTTTTGTCACTCAGTGAGGTCGAATGGGCTTTACTGAGACCAACGGTCACAGAAATCTCGATAAAGCACTCGGCAACATGTTCTTTCGATTGCTCCCTTGGGAGTATGCAATCCGAAATCTGTTTCGTCGTCCATTACGAACGTCATTGACGTTTCTTGGACTGACGACGGTGATCCTATTGGTCCTGATCGTGGTTGGATTCATTCGTGGTCTGGAACGATCGTTGGCGGTCAGTGGCGATCCACAAACGGCGGTCGTCTTTTCACTCGGCATGGGAGAGAACCTGGAGTACTCTTCCATTGCGATGCGAACCAGTGACTTACTGCCAGCCAGCATCCCTGGGATTCAGGAACGCTATGGGCGAGAATACGTTTCACCGGAGTTGTACCTTGGTACGCAAATCGGAGTGGACGGAAGAGAACCGGCAATGGGTCTTGTGCGTGGGGTGACACGCTCAGCACTGCTGGTCCGCCGGCAAGTCGAAATTGAAGACGGGGATTGGCCTGAGACGGGTGAAATCATCATCGGGCGCATGGCGGGCACAAAATTCGGAGCCACGTCAGCAGAAACGAGTATTGGTCAATCCATCGAGTTGGAAGGTCGATCATGGCGAATCAGCGGCTTGTTTTCCGCGGGTGGTTCAGCATTCGAATCTGAAGTGTGGTGTCGGCTGGATGATTTGCAGCAAGCAATGAAGCGTCAGGACCTGAGCATCGTTGCACTCGCATTAACCCCGACTGCCGATTTTTCTGATCTCGATCTATTCTGCAAAGAGCGTCTCGATCTTGAACTGCAAGCGATACGCGAAACCGATTACTACGCCTCTTTGCAAAAAGACTATGGACCAATTCGCTGGCTGGCCTGGCTGATCGTCTTGCTTGTTTCCGGAGCAGGTGTGTTTGCAGGTTTGAACACGATGTATGGATCGGTCGTGGGTCGGATACCGGAACTCTGCACGTTGCAGGTTCTGGGTTTCGTTCGACGCTCAGTCGTCATCAGTTTGATTCAAGAAGGTGTTTTGATTGCAGTTGCAGCGAGCCTGTTGGCAGCTTTGATTGCTTTGGTATTTGTGAATGGTGCTGCCGTCCGCTTTACGATGGGAGCCTTTGCGCTGCGCATCGACAGCACGGCAGTCCTGATCGGCTGTGGAGTGGGTTTTACAATGGGCTTATTGGGCGCGATTCCTCCCGCAATCCGAGCTTTACGAATGCCCATCGTGGATGGGCTGAAAGCGGTTTAAATTTAATCACGGTTGCAAAAAGGCAACCTAAATCATCAAGGAACAGATATGAAGAATTTTTACTTAAGTGCGACATGCCTGGTTCTGTTTGTAGTGCTGAGTGGTTGCTCACAGGAAACCACGCAGAACGCGTCCGCGCCAGCAGTAACATTACCCACCGTCACGGATATTGATGGTTCCGTTTTCATACTTGCGTCCGAGCCAGAGGGTGCCGGGGATGTCATCAAGGTCCGTAGCGAAGCGGCAAATGACGATGAAGTACTTATCGTGGGTCGCATTGGTGGCAGTAGCGATCCATGGATCGAGGGAAGAGCGGCGTTCACCATTGTTGACCAATCACTGAAAGCATGCACGGACATCCCCGGTGACAATTGTCCGATACCCTGGGACTACTGCTGCGAGACGTCAAAACTGCCGACTTCAATGGCTCTCGTGAAATTTGTGGACGATTCGGGTGCGGTCGTGAAAGCCGATGCCAAAGGATTGCTGGGCGTCAAAGAACTGTCGACCATCATCGTGAAAGGGAAAGCAAAGCGGGATGAAGCAGGGAATCTGACGATTTTGGCAAGCGGGGTTTTCGTTAAACAGAAGTGATCAAAATGATGAGCAATGATGTTGACCTTCGGGATCTAGCTGTTGATCGAGGCGGTAACAGCCGGACAGAAATTCGCGGTCGTCGGAATGTATTCTCAAGGTACATTCTGCCGTCTGCCTTACTCATTGGCTTTCTGACTCTGGTTGCGTGGGCCTCCAGGGACATTCTGTTTCCGCCGCGGTCGGTCACAGTCGTGCCCGTGCTTGCAACCACGGCCGAGGTCCAACAGGAGGGCACGCCACTTTTCCAGGCAGCAGGCTGGATTGAGCCGCGTCCAACACCGTTGCGGGTCGCAGCACTGGCCCCAGGAGTGGTTGAAAACCTGCTGGTGGTCGAGGACCAGGCGGTCAAAGAAGGCGAACCGATTGCTGAACTGGTCAAAGCAGACGCCGAACTGGCACATGATGCTACCATGGCCAACCTCGAATTGCGTCATGCGGAACTCGAAGAATCCGAGGCCACATTCGCCGCAGCCGAGACACGTCTCAAGCAACCTGTACACCTGCAAGCTTCCTTGAATGAGGCGGAAGCCGCTCTGGCAAATATGGATACCCAACTTAAAAACCTGCCATTCCAACTGCGGCGTGCAGAAGCGGACCACAAGGCTTTGCAACAGGACTACGAAGGCAAACAATCAGCCAGCGGCGTAATCGCGGGAATCGAGATCGATATCGCGCTCGGCAAGGCGGACGCCGCCAAAGCAATGGTTGACGAACTCATTGACCGCTCTACATCGCTTCGGGCAGAGCGTACTGCACTCGAATCGCGTTGCAGCGCATTGAAAACACAGTTGGAACTACTGTCGGATGAGACCAAAGCCCGGGATGAAGCACAGGCGAATATCAAGGCAGCCAAGGCTCGAGTATCACAGGCTAAAGTCGCTGTCGCCGAAGCCAAACTGCGATTGGACCGGATGACTGTGGTAGCTCCGATCGATGGACGTGTATTCCGTTTGATCGCACACCCAGGTGCGAGAATTGGCAGCGGAATGACTCAGATGCAAGGATACGACGGCAGTACCGTGATCACCATGTACCGACCAGACATGTTGCAGGTCCGGGTCGACACTCGTTTTGAAGACATTCCCAAGGTCAGCCTTGGCCAGACTGTCGAAATCGGAAATCCCGCGATCACCTCACCACTCAACGGAACGGTACTGTTCGTCAGTTCTGAAGCAGACATCCAGAAGAACACGCTGCAAGTCAAAGTAGAAATCCCCGATCCGCCTGACGTATTCAAACCGGAAATGTTGGTGGATGTCACCTTCTTGGCACCCGCGCGTCCAGGTCTGGCCGAGAAACCATCCCAGCAAGTCAGAGTTTACCTCCCGCACCAACTGATCCACAGTGACGAGCGTGGTTCCTTTGTCTGGGTCGCAGATCAATCGGAGGGCGTTGCACGAAAAACAGATGTCAAGGTGGGAGCCGTGGCGCCCAATGGTCTGGTCGAAATCACAAGTGGACTGAAGGTGTCCAGCCGAGTCATTTCTGGCGCAATCGAAGGACTGCGTGATGGCGAACGCATCCACGTCAGTCGCGAAGACACAAGTCTTGGAACGGACGTTGCTATTCAACCAGATTCAAGTTTGCAGTCGCAAAGCCGCACCCCAGACGGAGGTAACTAGCAATGCCACTGATTGAAATCGAAAAAGTCACAAAGCAGTACCACAAAGGTGACGAAACCATCACGCCGCTGCATGAAGTATCATTAAATATTGAGCAGGGCGAATTCATCTCACTAATGGGCGCCAGCGGAACTGGAAAATCTACACTACTGAATTTGATCGCAAGCATCGACAAGCCAGACACTGGCAAGATCATTGTGGATGGCGTTGAGATCACTCGATTGTCGCGAACCAAGTTGGCGAGATGGAGAGCAGCCAACCTTGGCTACATTTTCCAGACTCACAATCTCGTGCCAGTGCTGACAGCGTATGAGAACATTGAATTGCCGCTGCTGCTTCTGCCTATCAATCGAAGTGAGCGTCGAAAGCGAATCGAAATAGCCTTGCGAGCCGTCGATCTGCTGGACAGGTCGGACCACTATCCACGTCAAATGTCAGGCGGGCAAGAACAGCGTGTCGGTATCGCACGAGCAATCGTCGCTCACCCCAAAGTTGTCGTCGCTGACGAACCAACAGGGGACCTCGATCCGAATTCATCAGCTCAGATTCTCGGACTCCTCAAACGACTCAAGGAACAGCTTGACGTTACCCTGCTGATGGTCACGCACGATGCGACGGCGGCTAACATCGCCGACAAGCAATTCCGTCTTGACTACGGAAAACTCGTGCAGACTGGTGGTATTGGATTCCAGCCCGGCATCTCCAATGACTCTGACGCGAGTGCAGTATCCAACAAACAGGATGAATCATGATCAAATTCATACCCTACATTTTCAAAACACTGTGGCGACACCGCTCGCGTACGATCTTGACCGTCACCGGCTCTGCGGTAGCACTGTTTGTTTTTTGTTTCGTCGGAGCCGTTCAGGAAGGAATGAATGATCTGAAGACGAGACAAGAATCAAAAGGCACGCTGATTTCATTTCAAAAGAACAAATTTTGCCCGGCTACCAGCCATTTGCCGCAAGACTACGACCTGCAGATTGGACGATTAGCAGGCGTCAAAGAAGTGATGCCTGTGCAAGTTTTCACCAACAACTGCCGAGCCAGCCTCGATGTCGTTGTGTTCTACGGTGTGCCCCCAAAGAAACTGCGGAAAGCAAGAGATTTTGAGCTGACCACGGGGGATTGGTCTGAATTTGAAGATCACCAGAATGCTGCGGTCATCGGACGATCGGTTGCCAGTCGCCGAGGAATCAAGGTCGGGGACAAGTTCTCAATTGGCGACCTCAGTGTGGACATTGCTGGCATCTTTCAAAGCAATGATCCCGGAGAAGAAAACTACATTTATTCCCACCTTGAGTTTCTGCAACGAAGAAAGGGTATGAACGGCGTAGGGACGGTAACGCAACTGGAAATCATGTTGGATGAAGGCGTCGACCCGGTCGCTAAATGCAGCGAGATCGACGCAATGTATCGTGCTGGCCCAGTCGAAACGGACACTCGGCCCAAAGGAGTTTTTCAGGCCAAAAGCCTGGGAGATCTCGCGCAACTCATCAGCATGGCACACTATCTCGGCTACGCCTGTGTCGGTCTCGTTTTGTCTTTGGTCGCAACAACGAGCGTTATGTCGGTACAAGATCGCACCAAGGAACACGCTGTCCTGCAAACCATTGGTTTCTCAGGTCCACAAGTGTTTCGTCTGGTCCTGATCGAAAGCATTGTGCTGAGCATTACTGGCGGCATCTTCGGAGTCAGTGCTGCCATGCTGGTGCTCGATTTGAGCAGTCTCTCGGTTGGAGCTGAAGCTGTCGCGATTGCGTTCACACCCTCACTCCGCTTGGCAATGATCGGGATTCTCGTTGCCGTGGTTGCAGGAACCCTAGCCGGAATCGCTCCAGCAATCCACGCGGCGCGAACAGAGATCGTTCCAGCGCTGAGACACGCTTAAAAAAGAGCCGTGTATTCCCTACCTGCGATGACTTTCCACACGTTTCAGCAATCCATCCCTGCACTCGTCCTCAGCAGCTTTCAGGGAGAAAACTGCTCAACGTCGACTAATTCCAGTCGCAAAAGATCAATCCTGAATATCTGACACCAATCGCTTCTTGAGCCAACTTTCCAATTCTGCTGTTCTGCTCAGTTCAGCGACTTTGATGCCCTGTAATTTCGCCCCACAGATGGTGAAAAAGCACATGGTAAAGACTGCAATCAATAGTAGTGAGACCCAGTAGTGTCTCTGCGCGAACATGTCATCCATCAGCAGTCGTCTGGACCATTCTTCATTCCACGTAGAACACAAACTGCCAAAACACCAATAGCTTGGTGCGGCGATCCAGGCAATCGCTTCCGAAAACCCATCCAGCGGCTTGAGCATTCCCGCTAAAATAACCTGTGGAATGATCGCCAGAGGGACGGCAGTGGACGCAACGTCTGTGTTGGGAGAAAGGACTGAAATGGCAAGTCCCAACGCAACCCCACAGCCGCCTATCGCCAGCAGGCTGATCGCATAAAAAACAAAGCTCCCACCCAAACCCGTGGCAAGCTTCGTAGCGGCAAACAGGAAACCAGCCTGACACACTGTCATCCCGTACAAGAAAAGCGTTTTTGACACGAGGTAACCAATCGCACTCAGACCGGCGTTTCGCTCTCGATCATACAGCTCGCGTTCTTTGACGATCTCTTTTGCTGAATTACTGCACCCAAACCAGAAGGTGCTAATCCCCAGCAGGAACAGGATTGCCATTCCTTCCTGATACTCTTGCGGCCCATTTGAAATATCGCCGAACACAATCCAGATCAGGAAAAAGACAAAAATGGGCTGGGCAATCGCAACAACCAGCGAATTCATGTCCTTGATTTGCAACTCAAGGATTCGTCTGAGCACGACTCGCCCATGCCTCGCGATCAGTCCGAACCGTTGCAAACCAGAAATCTGCTCACGTTCAATCGTGATCCCAACTTCGTCCGAAGTTTTTCTGGCCGTATTGGCACGCGTCTGGGTGCCGCGACGCGTCTTTTCGAACTGCTTTGCCCACGCATTACCTTCCTGATCCTTCAAACGCAAATACAGCTCACCCAGATCATCAATTTCAAAGTACTGCAACGCCTCGGACGGACTGCCAACAAATGCCAGATACCCTCCGTTTGCCATGACCACAAGTGTGTGTACATATTGCTGGACGTTGCCAAGGTTATGGGTGATGCACAGAATTGTCTTGCCTGCGTCAGCCAAACCCCGAAGCATTGCCATGATTTCCTTGTCGCTGTGTTCATCCAGACCAGAGGTGGCTTCATCAATGAACAACAAGCTCGGATTGGGCAACAACTCATTGGCAAGACTAGCCCGTTTGACCTGACCGCCGCTGTAAGTCGAAATAGCAGAACTGGCACGTTCATTCATCTCAACCTCGCCAATCACTTGCTCCACGCGGGAACTTCTTTCCTGCAGGCTAAGATCATTCGGAAGCCGAAGCCCCGCGGTATAGTTCAGGGCAGCACAGAGCGAGAGACTGCTGTGAAGCAAATCTTTCTGCGGCACCGTCGCCATGCGTGTTTTTAAACGGTCGAAATTTACATACAGATTTTCCTGATTCAACAGGACCTCTCCATCTGTCGCCAACGACCTTCCACTCAGCGCATTCATGAGCGTTGATTTCCCAGATCCGCTGGGCCCCAGAAGCACAACAAAATTTGATGGTTCAATGTCCAGATGTACATTGTTCAAAATCCTGAGTTTTCCACTTCCATCGGTAGCCTGCACTTCCTTGGTCAAATCGTGACAAACCAAATGAGCATGGTCACCTCTGGAAATGACCCGTAATCCCTGTCCCACGACTTGAAATTCAGCCGGTCCAACTCGGATCACATCGCCCCCGGACAGCACGTGATTCGTCTTGGCTGCAATTTTGTTCGAATTCAGGACGACACCGCCCCGACTCCCCAGATCCCTGAGTACGAGTTGGCCATTTTCCATGGAGACGGATGCGTGCTTTCGAGAAACAGCAGGATCGGGAACCAACCAGTCGGCGTGCTTTGACGAACGGCCAATCACCACCTTTTTTTCAACCGTGATCAGCTCGGTGTCATCGATGTCCCTGCGTGCTTCGTTTACCGCGCTCTCAACGAACGTCTTCGCATGCTCGGCAAGCGATGCCAGCGCATGCTTGCTCTTAGACAGAGTCTCATTGGGACGATCTGAATCCATGCCATCCACACGACGTTTGGCTTCCTTGCGTAGGATTCTCTCTTTAGCTTTCCCCTCCTTCTTCCTTTCCTTTTCTTTCAATTTTGCTAAGTCTCTAGCCTGAAACTCCGCAAGCTTTTTCTGACCCGGCACCCGAAACCCCTGACCGCATTCAGGGCATCCTTCAACATTCCCGGCTTCCATCAGTAGTGACGTCAGACGCGTGTTGCATGCGGGGCAAGCGTATCGAACGATATTGTTTCCTGCCAGATTCCTGCCATACTCAAGCGTCATCGTTGTTGGGCCTCTTTTGATTGTGTTTCAGGGCCATCGGACGCAGCATGAAGTTTCAATATCCGAAAGACGGACGCAACAAAATATAGAACGACTACTGCTCATCTGCTCAACTTTTGCTCGAACCCCTGCGGGTTCGGCAGGTCATAACCAATTCCAAACGAAGACTGCAGGACAGAAAGCACACACCACGGGGTAGTTTCAAGTTCAGTTTCGGGTTCAGTTTCGGGTGCTTAAACTCGAGGGGTATCCAGCCGTCTTATCAGTAGCCAGCACATGAATTTTGCTCGGCATAAAACTATCTTCCGATCACATCACTGATATCGATCAGGTGCAATTGTCGTCCCTGACCCTGAACCGGAGCATCAATGCAGACGATTTTACCATCGGGTGAAAATCTTGGGTGCGTGTCGACTCGCCATTCACCCTTGTAAACAGCAGGTAAATGAAAGCTTCCCAAATCGACTCTTTTTCCTGAAGCCACATGATACAGGTGGGGCGTTTGCATCCTGGCCTTTGTTTTTGGATAGGTGTCATTGAGGATCCACTGCCCACCGGGCAGATAACTGAGATGACCGCTGGGATCAAGCACACCACGCCCGACTTCACGCACCATTCCACCGCCATCGACATCTTTGAACAGAAAGTTTCCCCAACCCTCGTTGCCATCCCAGTGCCGAGATTGGGCCAAAATGTGCTCGTTGTCCTGCCAAATGAAATGAGAGGTGTAACCGTTGGGACAAAAGATTCTCACATCCGTCCCGTCACGTCTGGCTGTAATCGCCCGAGTCAAACGCGATCCATCGGGATATCGCCAGCGGTGCAGGGCAATGAAACGTGAACCATCCGGACTGAACAGCAGATGGTTAAAATAATGCTTGATCCCCAATTGCTGATTGGGAATTTCGCCCAACCTGGCAATGTCCGCAAGGGAAAGAACCAGATTCACTTTGCCGGTTACCAGATCGATGTGCACAATCCCGGAATCCTGAGGTGCCGGATCATCGCCATGCGGATCGTCGATCCCCGTATACCCATAACCTGGACGCACATCGTTGATGCGTCGAAAATCGGGTGCAACCGCATGCTTGCCATCGGGACTGACACAATAAACGGGATGCTGGACAGTTCGGGACCTGCCCGAAACCACATCCATGATCTGGGCAACGAACCGATCCCCTTGTCGATCATTCCAAATGATTTCCCGTTGTGATCCCGGGAGCCATTGCAGCATGCAACCCTGCTGCCAACACCAGGCATGACTTTTCCCCAAGTCGATCCAACGATCTTCATGCTCAAGATCAACCATCCCAATTTTGATTTGATCATCAGTTCGCGGGCTACGATGTTCAAAATCAACCTGCATCCCCAATACATAACGTGCGGTGGGATCAAACTGCAACTTATCGTAGTACCCAAACCAATGATGCTTGGGGCCATGAGTGATTTGGCGAACACCAATACCGGTCGGACGGATACCAACCGCTGAGTTCATTATCCCGCCGGCGATGGCGGAAGCTGATGCCGATGCAAGAAAAGACCGACGACTCAAAACCAGATTCGACATAACGTGTGCCCCAAAAACAACCAGAATTCTATAACCATCCCCCCAATCGCCACTCGGTCATTTTTTCCTCTACACCACAGTTTCGCAAGTCCGAAAATGACATCCCAAAGCAGATGGCGTCAGACATTGAGGTTCAGCTACCAGCCAAAAACGTCCAGTTCGAACCTGGTGCGGTCAGCGCTGTGGCACATTTCTCACGTCTGTTTCCAGATGTCCCAACGATGCTTTCCCCCATCTGCTGACATTCCCGTCTGCCGAGCTTCGCAAGGGGAGAGCGGCAGTACCCACACGCTTACGTTACACCATTTTTTATAGCCATCTAAAGAATGAGGCAATCGGAACATCTGTAACATTTGCCGTATCAGCATGCCAAGCGGCCGATTGGCATGAACAAAACGCTCACTGCCTACACCCCACAAACCAAGGTGCATCGGGTACATTGTTAAGGGGAGTACAATCTTTCCTTACCCGCACAATGGTCTGACAATATCGCACATTAGCTGAACAAAAACCAATCAGATAGTCAGCCGCGGATTCCCCACGGACTGGCCAGAATACGAGCACGTTACAAGCAGCCGAGAACTTGTTCACAAGTGCATGCAAACGCATGCATATTGGATCCCGAACGATTGCAGGTTAAGCCAGATTCACCATGACCAGCGATGAACAACTGTCGCCTGACGCTTTTGTCAAACTGCTGCATCAGTTTGCCCTCGACCTACTACAACGATCAACTCTCGAAGAAATTTTCTGGCTTATCGCTGATCGGGCGACCGCTGGGATCGGTTTTGAAGACTGTGTGATCTACCTTCTGGACCCTGTTCAGCAGGTTCTGATTCAAAAAGCTGCGCATGGCCCAAAGAATCCTGATGGTCACACTATTAAGAATCCAATTACGATCCCCGTGGGTGATGGAATTGTGGGAAATGTCGCCCTGCATGCGAAGCCCGAACGCATAACAGACACTCGTTTGGACCCACGCTACATCGTCGACGATGACTTTCGGCTCTCCGAACTGGCAGTCCCCATCATGTTGAACGGTCGCTGCATCGGCGTCATTGATTCGGAGCATAGCCAGGTTGGGTTCTACACCGAACGTCATGAAGAATGGCTGACAACAATTGCCTCCATTGCCGCGACGAAAATATCAGATGCGAATCGTGCGGAGGAACTAAGCAATACAATTAAAAAGCTGGAGTCCACCAGAACGAAACTCCACAAGCAGGCCAATGAACTGAAACTGGTAACGAGGAACGCAGAGCTAGCCAATCGGGCAAAGACTGACTTTCTGGCAACGATCAGCCATGAACTGCGAACACCAATGAATGGTGTCATTGGAATGACCGAACTTCTATTGGAAACAGAACTTGATTCGCAACAGCACGAGTATACACAGGCCGTAAAATCGTCCGCGCGATCACTTATGAGTCTCATCAATCAGGTTTTGGACTTTTCCACCATCGAAGCGGATGCACTTCGATTGGAACTGCGACCTTTCAATCTGCGTAAGTTGATTGATGAAACAATGGCCATCTTTCAGATCCAGGGTCGGATCGCGGGAATCGAGATTACACAAACCATCTCTGACGACGTGCCCGAAATACTTCGGGGTGATGCCGAAAGAATACGACAAATTCTGGTCAATCTTTTAGGCAATTCTCTGAAGTTCACCGGCGAAGGACGCATCGATTTATTTGTTCAACGCCAACCCTGTGCACAGACTGGCGTGGTTCAACTGCGTTTCGAGATTCGCGACACGGGAATCGGATTACCAGAAGGTAAAACCGATTTACTTTTTTCTGCCTTCACTCAAGCAGACATGTCATCGACTCGTTCCTACGGCGGCACTGGCTTGGGGCTGGCCATTTCCAGGAAATTGATTGAGTTAATGAACGGTCGCCTGTGGTGCAAGAACAATGAGCCTTGCGGATGCTCGTTTTACGGCACCCTTCAACTCGAAGAATCTTCCGTCAACGACCATTCTGCTGGCTCGACACACGTTACGAACACCAACAACAACGGTGGCAGGCAACCGACGCCCGCCGACAGAAAGCGGCTGAAGGTTCTGCTGGCCGAGGATTCTCCCATCAACCAGACGCTGATGATTAACTTGCTCTCGAAATGGGGCCACGAAGTCGTCGTCGCAAACAACGGTCTTGAGGCCATCAAAAGTTGGCAGACAGCCGAAAAACGGTTTGACCTGATCTTGATGGACGTGCTCATGCCCGGTTGTGATGGACTGGAAGCCACGACCAAAATTCGCGAACTTGAGCAAGCACTGGGAGAACACATTCCAATCATCGCTCTGACAGCCCAGGCCCTCGAGGACGATCGCAAGGCGTGCCTGCAATCAGGCATGAACGGGTACGCCAGCAAACCGATCTCGCGTGAAATATTGCAAAACCTGATCAACCGGCTCACTTGAACCGCTGACAATCTGAACGGATCCACCGGCCTTACAACGAAACGAAGCTTGCTAGCCACAGCCGCGCACAACCATCAACCCTGCTGTGGAAATCCAAGAACCGACGCGGAACAATTTCCGTCACAGAATCAAAAGTCCGTTAATTTTCTGTCAGGCACCTCTTTTATCCTCTGCCGGTCACAGCAAAACTTGCGAACACGGTTGCTCCCTGAACACGCTATCCATCACACTAACGGAGATGGGGAAAGCCCTGATTCCGGAATTTTTCGTCCTCCTGAGCTGGCAGAGGCGGCGTCAACGGAAAGACCAACGGTAACTCATCAGGAAATCGCCTCGCCATGACTGGCGAAGCCCTTTTATATCCCTCAACTCATCGTTAAGTTGCGAGTACGGCCAAACGACGTTGCGAGTACGGCCAAACGACGTTGCGAGTACGGCCAAACGACACAGTGCCACTTGATACAGAGCAACATGAACAGAATTGACGCCCCTCGTTCTTGATGCGTTCGAGAGTTCCTACTACGCACGCATGGGAACGCGCACCCGAAAGCTCGCTTGACGGGAATGGCCATGACCAGACGTACATGCAAGACCTTACTTAGACGAATATTGAATTGATGAAAGCACTTGTCAAACAACAACCGCAAGCTGGTCTCACGCTGACCGACGTACCAGAGCCCAAGATCGGTATCAATGATGTTTTGATCAAAGTTGATCGGACAGGCATCTGTGGCACGGACGTTCACATCTACAAATGGGACAATTGGGCGCAGGCGACAATACCGGTACCGATGGTTGTCGGACACGAATTCGTAGGCGAGATAGTAGACGTCGGATCAAACGTCTCGGATTTTCAAACCGGAGAAATCGTCAGTGGCGAAGGGCATGTGGTCTGCGGTCGCTGCCGCAACTGCCTTGCCGGACGAAGACATCTGTGTGCCGACACCAAGGGCATTGGTGTAAATCGCCCCGGTGCATTCGCTGAGTATCTTTCTCTGCCGGTGACGAATGTATGGCCTCACGATGCATCGATTGATCGTGACGTAGCCTCGATTTTTGATCCCTTTGGAAATGCCGTGCACACAGCACTGTCGTTTCCTGTCCTGGGTGAGGACGTCCTCATCACGGGTGCTGGGCCG
>JAPKCI010000502.1 GCA_028823035.1 Rubripirellula sp. | reverse complement strand
CAAAGGCAAACACAGGCGCAAAGGCAAACACAGGCGCAAAGGCAAACACAGGCGCTCCGACGGCGGAAGAGCCTCGCGAAATCGAGGACGAATCGGATCATCCATCCGCGTCAGCCGACCCACCGGTCACAAACAATGTGTCGATCCTGCCTGCAAATATCGGAGCAGGGAGTTGAGTACGGAAGGATCACCCGGCACTCCGCCGCTGGCAGCTTTTGAGGTAACCGTTGCCTACCGCAGCACTCCCGTTCTGTCCGACGTCAGCTTCTCGACTCCTCCGGGCACTTTGACTGCGGTCGTCGGCCCCAATGGCGCGGGCAAGAGCACTCTGATCAAAACAGCACTGGGGCTCATCCAACCCATCACTGGCTATTTCGAGTTCTTCGGAGAATCATTTCGCGAAGTCGATGGTCGAGTCAGTTATGTACCGCAGAGAACGAGTGTTGACTGGGACTTTCCTGTCACGTCCCTGGATGTTGTCTGCATGGGACTGTACCGCAAGATTGGCTGGTTCAGGCCGGTCAGGTCACGCCACCGCGAAATGGCGATGGCAGCTTTGACCGAGGTAGGCATGCAAGACTACGCCAAACGACAAATCCGCCAGTTATCGGGTGGTCAACAACAGCGTATTTTCTTGGCTCGTTCGTTGGTTCAGGGTGCTGAATTATTCCTCATGGACGAACCACTGGCGGGTGTCGATGCAGCCACCGAAAAGACAATCATCGACAAACTTCACCAGCTACGCGACCAAGGTCGAACAGCCATGGTTGTTCACCACGATCTGGAAACGGTAAGCGACTACTTTGATCGTGTGCTGCTGCTCAATTGCCAAGTGATCGCTGAGGGACCGGCCGCGGACGTCATGACTCCCGAACGGCTCAAGCAAGCTTATGGCGGCAAACTGCTGATCTTTGATTGAAAATTCGTCCAGTTGGGATGCTGTGAATAAACTCGAAGTTATCTTTGCCTACAACACGCTCATCGTTCTGGCTGGAACGATGCTGCTGGGGATTGCAGCCGGGATCACTGGCACATTCCTGATGTTACGGAGACGATCACTTGCAGGGGATGTGATTGGACACGCAGCCTTACCGGGAGTCGCCCTTGCTTTCCTGATTTACGCCTCCGTCGCCCCTGAGGCGGGCAAGAGCCTGCCTGTGATGCTTTTGGGTGGTGGCATTGCCAGTGGCCTGGGAATGCTGACGGTACTTTGGCTGCGAAACGTCGGAGGACTTCCCGAGGATGCAGTGCTGGCAATTGTGCTGAGTACTTTTTTTGGTGCTGGCGTGGTCCTATTATCGGTTGTCCAAGCATCTCCAACAGGCAGTCAATCAGGCTTACGCGACTTTATATTTGGGCAAGCCGCTGCGATCAGAATCAGCGATGTCGCGTTACTGGCCTCCATCGCCTTGGGCACCATTGTGACCAGCAACCTGTTGATGAAGGAATGGGCATTGATGTGTTTCGACGAGGGTCTTGCTCACGTGTTGGGCTACCCTATCCGCCTGCTCGACTTTCTGCTGATGGCACTGGTCGTGGCTGTCTGTGTCGCAGGCATGCAGGCAGTCGGCCTGTTACTGATCGTCGCGTTACTGATCATTCCACCCACATCAGCACGATTTTGGAGTGATTCGATTTCTCCGAACATTTGGCTTTCGGCACTTTTTGGCGCGATTTCCGCGACAGCGGGTGGAATTGCGAGCGCGTTGAT
Organism: Rubripirellula sp.; assembly: GCA_028823035.1. Taxonomy (GTDB): domain Bacteria; phylum Planctomycetota; class Planctomycetia; order Pirellulales; family Pirellulaceae; genus Rubripirellula. The sequence goes on along the minus strand of JAPKCI010000502.1, from coordinate 338 downwards.
TCCAAAACTCAGCACGGGCGCGATCATTGTCGTTGCTGCAGCGATCGTCCTGACCTTCAGTATGTTGCTGGGTACCAAACATGGGTTATTGCTGCGTTGGCATGCCCAGCGGGCGATGCGGCTCAGGGCCAAGGGAGTACCACCAGCGTAATTTTTCTATTCCCCGGATCAGCAACAGCAGTCAAGGGCGTGGGGGACACAATCAGTTCCAAAAACAGCCTGTATTTGAAGGTCTAGTCCTGTAAGCTAAATTCAGTAGAATTGCGGGTCTTACGACCAACAGGCATCCGTAGCTCAACTGGATAGAGCATCGGTCTTCGGAACCGAGGGTTGGGGGT